>CALACD010000394.1 GCA_937890445.1 uncultured Acidimicrobiia bacterium
TACGCAGCCGGTTCTGTGGTCGAAGTAGAGGTCGGGTCTTGACTTGTGCTGCTCGAGGATGCGGAGTTATCCACGCTCGAACAGGCACTTGTGAGGAGGACAAGACAGACGACCAGTAGCCAGCGGCTAGTTCTCATGGCTCTACGACGATCGGGCCGGGTGTTTGGTTCCCGGCTACCAGGTGGAGCCGGCTTGTAGCGAAGTCTCGGCGATGACGCCCATAGAGCTCTCGACCTGCCCAAGTGGTGTGAAGCTGAACCAGCGAAGAAGCGTGCAGGCGGGCACGGACTGTGATTTCGAGCCTACCGAGTTGAGGAGTCCAACGATTGCAACGCTTGTCGAGGATCTGGAAACGTAGACTCCAGCGCCGCTGTCGCCAGGCAGCCCCATGGTCGTTGTACAACTGTGAGCGCGGCAGAGCCAGAAGGTCGACTGTCCACGCATCGTTGAGTTCACTGTGGTCGTGTGTGGGCCAGTGACCCAGTTCGAGCACTTGGCGGCTCCTTGTCGATAGCCCAGATGACAGGCGTTCTTGGTTCCCCGGTTGTTGAAGTTGATCGCTGGCCAGCGTTCTGTGACCCACTTCGAGAGGTTCGGGCCCGTCCAGATCTTCCGTTCGTATTCGTACGGCGCACCGGTGCCGAGTGCCATGACGTCCTCGTTTGGCCACTCGTCGAACACGTTCGATCCCACGAACGCGTTGCTGCCTGACAGCCACCAAGTGGTTTGTGGCGGTACTGGTGGTGAGCAGTGGGCGGCGGTTGCCATCATCAGTTGGCTCGCGTTCTCACGTACCATGAAACCGGAAGTGCAGGGGGCCTTCGACTGGCCCGACGGTGGGTGTTGATTGATGATCTTCTCGGAGCCCCAGTACGGCGAGCTGGCGCTCTGCCTGTTCCCCGACGTCAGTGTCACGTGAGCCTTCGAGCAGCCGGGCTCGGTCCGTCATGATTCCCGATCTCGACCTTGCGCGAGTGCGGCGTTGGATCGACGAACGCAACGCCGACATGCCACCCGATGTCCGGGATCAGATTCGATACGAGATCGACATCAGCGACCGAGCGATCACCGTGCTCGAATGCCGGCCTCCGTGGCGCGAGGACTTCGGACCTGAATGGACGCGGTTCCCGATCTGCCGGTTTCGCTACACGAAGGCCCGCAAGGAGTGGTCGTTGTACTGGCGCGATCGGCACCTCAAGTTCCACGAGTACGACCTGGTCGAGCCGACTCCGCACATCGACGAGCTGATCGATGAGGTCAAGCGCGACCCAGCGGGCATCTTCTGGGGATGAGCCCCACGTCGCCCACTCGACGACAAGCGAGGTCCATCGGCATCTGGACAACCGACGACCCTCCCGGGCTGGCGACTCGCGAAGTGCAGCCTGCCGATCTCGTGCCTACAACGTGCCCAGAACATCGGGGAACAGGGGTCGCGAGCGGGGTGTAGCGGTCGGGCCGTCATCCCCCAAAAGCCGCCTCCTAGCTGTGTGGAGCGGGTGACGAGAATCGAACTCGCGTAGTCAGAAGAGGCCGGAGCGCTACCCGGCGGAGATACGTGAGGTGCGGTGCGGATGGTGCTCGAGCATCAGCACGAGTACGGGTAGCAATGGGAGGCGATCTGTATTGCGAGTCCACCCATCGAGGAGGCCACCTTCGCCGGAACGATGAACGAGATCGCAGCCTGGGCCCGTGCCAACAACTTGAAGGGCCTCTCGCCTGGGAGCATGATGCCATCGACGGAGGGGCAGTGATCACTCTGCGCAGCCCGGCCGGCGCCATCCGTCCCACCCGATGCTTCGACCACCCGTTGAGGTCGATTCTCCGCTCGGGCGTCGACCGCGAACACGTAACGGTCACGGCTACTGGACGATCGTGATGACACCGATGTAGGACACCGCTGCAACCACGACCCATGCGATCGCTCCCAGCGCCAAGGGCCGCGACCCAAGGCGGCGCATGCGTTCGATACGCACACCTGCGCCCAGTCCGACAAGGGCTGCGGTCAACAGCAGGCCTTCGAGTTCCTTGGCCCGCCCGATCATCACGTCGGGCAACCAGCCCGTGGTACGCAAGGCCACCGCTCCCAGGAAGAGAGCGACGAACGCCGGCAACAGAGGCGGTCGCTTGCCATCGCCTGCGCTCCGATCCTTCCGGCGATGGATGTTCACACCGGCCACGATCGGAGCCAGGAGCACGACGCGGGTGAGCTTCACCACGATGGCCACCGCAATCACTTCGGGGCCAACCGCGGCAGCGGTGGCAACGACTTGAGCGACGTCGTGGACGCTGGCCCCGGCCCAGGCTCCGAACCCGTCGTTGGTCAGACCGAGCGGGCCTCGCAGGAGCGGCAGAACCACGATGGCCAAGCTGCCGAACAGCGTCACCAGCCCGATGGCCGCTGCTACCTCTTCCTCCTCGGCATCGGTTGCTCCTTCGATCGCGGCGATGGCCGAAGCGCCACAGATCGAATAGCCAGTGGCCACCAGCAACGACAAGTCTCTCGACAAACCCATCCGTCGACCCAGCCACTGGGTTCCGAAGAACGTGATGACCACCGTGGTGATGACCACCCCCAATCCCCGTGGACCCAGGCCCGAGACATCGCGGAGCGACAACCGGAGGCCGAGCAGCACGACCCCGACTCGAAGGATGCGTTTCGCGGCAAAAGTGAGGCCCGGCGTAGTGGATGCACGGGCCAGTCCCAGGTTGCCCATCAGCGCCCCGATCATCACCGCAGCCGTGAGTTGTGAGACTGCGGCCAGGGGGGCGGAGACGATCGCGGCCACGACGGTGCCGATACCCACGAGCACCAATCCGGGTCCGTAGGAGGAAAGGGTCGCGAGTGCCCTGCGATCGAGCGTTGTCGAACTCATGTCGTGCGCGTCACGAGGTCGAAGTCATGTCGTGGGCGTCGTGCCATCGTCCGATCGCGATCCCATGGGGGCACAGCTGACGTCGCCGTCAGCTGCCTTCTCGGGCCCAGAGCTGAGTCGCCAATGACCCCGTCCGTTCTTCGATGGCCTCCATTGCTCGACAGATCACGTCCTCGCGGTAGCGCTGCCCAACGAGTTGCACTGCCGATGGCCGGCCCTCGACCAAGCCGGTGGCGATCACTCCGGCCGGCAGTCCCAAGTAATTGATGCCGGTGCTGTAGATCGCCGAATCGAAGAGATCTTTGGTTGCTTCGAAGCTGCTGGCGTCGTAGTCCCAATCGAACAGGGGTCGCATCAGGAACGGGGTCAGGACCAGCGGGTGCGCAGCGAGAAAGACGTTCCACTCTCGCATCAGTCGGGTCCGGTGGCCGAACGCCGTGATGTACTGGTCGCGATCGAGTAGTTCCGACAGGTCGTAGTACCAATCGAAGATCGTCTGGATCGTCTCGCTGCCGAACTGGCGAACCGCTGGATCGAGCGTGGCCTGCATCTCGGTCGTACCCGCCCGGAACCACTGGCGAGCCGACTCGATGATCGGCGGCGGCTCGACCTCGACGATCCGATACCCGGCATCGGCCAACATGGACGCAGCATCATCAACCGCCTGGACGATGGCCGGGTGTATGTCATATCCGGCCGACTCGGTGGTCACCGCAACCGTGAGCGGCGAGCCGAGGTCGGGTCCCGCCCACGGCACCGGTGCACAGTTCGGGTCGCGCGGATCGGGTCCGATGATCACCGAGGTGCCGAGCGCAACATCCCGGGCCTCGCGCCCGATGAGGCCTTGACACGACATCGCCTGGGACAGCGGCCCCCGCTCGGCCGCTGCCGACGAATTGAAGACCGGCACCCGGAATGTCGTCGGCTTCACCGTGCAGGTGCCGTTGGCGGTCGAGGGGAACCGGAGCGAACCTCCGATGTCGTTGCCGTGATGGAGCGGACCGAAACCAGCGGCGGCAGACACGCCGGCTCCACCCGACGATCCTCCAGGCGATGCCGCATCGTCCCAGGGATTGAACGTGCGGCCTCGCAGTGGATTGTCGGTAGTGGCCCGCATCGAGAACTCCGGCACGTTCGTTCGGCCGACGACAATGGCTCCCGCCTGTTTGAGATTGCGGACCAGCGGTGCGTCCTCGGTCGCGACGAGGTCAGCGAAGGCCGGAATGCCATTGGGCGTCGACTGCCCTGCGACGTCGACGTTCTCCTTGATGGTGATCGGCACTCCGTGCAGCGGTCCGAGTTCCCTCCCCTTGCTTCGGGCATCGTCTGCCGCCATCGCCTCGACCAACGCCGCTTCTCTCAGATCCACCGTGATGGCGTTGAGGTGTCCGTTGCGATCCCCGATCCGATCGGCCACCGACTGCATCGCCTCGACACACGAAAACGAACCGTCACGGATCCCGGCTACCAGTTCGACCGCTCCCAGTTTCCACAACTCGGTCATGCGTGGACCCGCGATTCGAACCGACCGATCGGCTGGTGAAGAACCGGATGCTCTTGCTGCGTAGGCACCATGTCGACATCGGTGCCTGCGCCGAGTGCGCTTTCCACGGTCACCGAACCCCTCCGTTTCACGGTAGCGCAGCGCGCCGACGCACGAGAACGTGACACCCAGGGCGACCGGACTCAGAGATCGGCGGGGTCGGGCTCTGCACCCTCGTGCGACACGGCCTGCAGGAGCGCACCGATCTCGTGGTGTTCCTCCAGAGGGTGGCGGAGTGGGTGTGATCGGTCGATGTGATAGCGGTTGCGCCGCCCGAAGCGCTCACGGGTGATGTACCCGTCCGCCTCGAGGTCATCGATGATCTGCAGAGCCGTGCGTTCGGTGACCCCCACCAGCTGTGCCAGATCACGCACCCGAACGTCGGGAGTCGAGGCGATGACCAACAGGACGTGCGCGTGATTGGTCAGGAACGTCCAGGACCGCGAGTTCGAGCGAGTCGCCATCAACGAATTCTACACAGGGTTTTTACATGTGTTTGCATACATGAAATTCGTTACATATATTGTAGCCATGTCTTCTATCGAGATCGGAGAACGCTGATGGCTACCGCACTGGCGTTGCTGCTCGTCACCCTTGCTCCCCTGGCCGGCGCCGGCCTCGCACTCCAGGCCGGTCAGGTGGCACGGGCGGGTCGTGCCGTCACGATGGCCGGTGGCGTTGCGTTCATCGCCGCACTCTTCCTGGTCGTGGCCAGTGGCCTCGACGAGGACGGCACGATCGCCACGATCGAGGCACTGGATGCATCGGTCGGACGAATCGCCGCACTCTTGCTCGCCATCATCACGGGAACCGCAGCGGTGGTGGCCGGATTCTCCTCGAGGTCCCTGGACGACGACGGACGGGCACCCCGGTATTTCGCCCTCATCGGGCTTCTCACGTCGGGCTCCACGCTGGTGGTGGTGCCGGCGTGGCCGGTGCTGCTGGTGCTGGGCTGGCTGGTCTCCGGGTGGGCCTTGATCGGACTGGTCGGATTCGAGACACCGTGGCAGTCGGCACGTCAGGCCCAGCGCCGTATCGCCCGATCGCTCCTCGTCGGAGACCTGGCCCTGATCAGCGGCGTCGGGTTGGCCACCCTCGACAGCGACGGGATCCTGACCGGCAACGCCACCGCAGCCATTGCCGACCTTCAGTCCAACTCCGTACTCGGCGTCCAAACGCTCCATCTCGTGATGGTTCTCCTGGTGATTGCAGGTGCCTCCCGCTCGGCACTGCTGCCCTTTCATCGTTGGCTCATCGGCACCTTGGCCGCACCCACTCCGGTCTCGGCCCTCGTGCATGCGGGCCTCGTGAGCGGAGCCGGCCTTCTTCTCGTTCGCTTTGCCGCTCCCTTCGTGGCCTCGGACCCCGCCGTCGTCCTGGCGTTCGGTCTCGGCGTCGTCACCGTGGTAGTGGCGACCGGGGCCATGCTGGTGCGCTCGGATGTCAAGGGCGCCCTGGCCTGGTCGACGGTGGCCCAGATGGCCTTCATGGTCCTCCAGTGCTCGGTCGGAGCGTTCAGCAGTGCCATCTTCCACATCGCCGGCCACGGCATGTACAAGGCCTCCCTCTTTCTGGGAGCGGGCGATGCCGTGTCAGCTGGTCTGCGATCCCGACGTCGCCCCCCGGCAATGGGGACCAGCATGTCCGAGCCGACTCGACTGCTGACCTCGGCTGCGATCGGTGCCGCCGCATTGGCGCTGGTCGCCATCGTGGTGCGGCCCGACGTGTCCCCTGCAGGAGAAGTGCTCGTCTTCGTCTTCGCCTGGTTGACGGTCGCCGCCGGGCTGCAAGGGTGGTTGCAGCGCGCACCTTTCGCGCCGCCGGCTGCCATCGCCGTTGGTGTGCTCGGATCGGTTGCGGCCAGTGCGCTGTACATCGGGGGACTTCGGCTGGCCGAGTACTACGTGAAGCCATCGCTCCTCGACGTGCCGACCGCCACCGTCATCGGACCGGTCGAGCTGACGACCACGCTCGTGACGGTGGCATTGGTCATCGCTGTGATCGCTCTGGCGCCCGGCTCCAGCGGGATCGCTGTCCGAGACGGCGCTCGACGACTCGTGATTCGGTTGTGCGACACGTCGATTCCCCGAGCAACGGGAGCTGCTGGTGGCGACACCACTGGCTCTGCCTTCTCGCGGCGCGAACGATCAGGCAAAGGTGCCCGTCGCTCCGAGATCCGGGCCGACGTCGCCCAGGCCAGCGCCGTGATCGGCCCCCAATGGCCGCTGGCATCATTCGTGGCCGTCAACCCCCTCGGTGGCCTCGAGTCCCTCGGTTTCGAACAGGCTGCGGAAATGGCCCGCCGGTGGCGGGGAGGCCGGACGCATCTCGCACTCGAGGAGTACCGCCGCGATCACCAACGGGGCCTGACGAGGACCGCCGACCTGCACTACGTCGTCCACTATCGGTTCACCGATCTCTGCGAACAGGGCCCCGTGATCGTCGACGGACAGGCAATGAGCGCCGTCGATATCATCGTCGCCGACCTCTTGCACGGCCCCGAGGGGTCGGCCACGGCGGCAGCCACGACCGCCTTGTCGCGGTGGGGCGACAGCGCCGCCGGCGAGTTGATCGATGACGTGGTGTCCTCGTGGTTGCTGGCCTTCGTGCACCCGCCCCATTGGAAGGCCCACCGCAAGGGCGAGAGCTTCGTCGCCATGAGTCGGCGTGTGATGCCGTCGGACCCCAGG
>CALACD010000395.1 GCA_937890445.1 uncultured Acidimicrobiia bacterium
CTTCGGCTGCCGACCGCACGCTCGTCCAGGCGGCAATGGCCCGATCGAGCTCGTCGTGCCGGGCCAACCGTTCGGACGTGGTGCGATAGCCGGAGTCGTCGAGCCCGATCACGACAGCCAGGTCGCCGAACATCGCATCGTCATCGATCGACACGGCCACCCACGCATCGTTGCCCAGCGATGGGTACACGCCGCAGGGCGCCGTCCACGGCAGTCGATTGCCGTTCCGGCGCGGCTCCGGCAGCCCCAGCCCGGCACCGATCAGATGAGGGCCGAGCAGCGCAATCGTGGTCTCCATCTGGCTGATGTCGAGAAACGATCCTCGACCGGTCCGGTCACGCTGTTCGAGCGCAGTGAGAATGGCCAAGACCGTGTGCAATCCACCCACGTAGTCGGGCGGAGCAAAGGTAGCCACTCCTGCCGGCTCCTGATCGGGGTACCCCGTGAGTTCGTCGAGGCCCACCAAAGGCGCCTGATTGGGGCCGAAGGCTCGGAACGGAAAGTACGGGGCATCGGCGTCGGCGCCGAACCCAGTCACTCCGGCATAGACGATGTCGGGCTGCACCCTGGCCACATCGCTGTAGGACATCGACAACCCGGCCAGGGCTGAAGGCGTGTAGTTGCTGAGGAAGACGTCGCTGGATGCCAGCAACCGATACGCCACCTCCAACGCGTCGGGATCCTTGAGCTCCAGTCCTATCGATCGCTTGCCGGCCGACATCTCCGGCAGATAGGGGCTGGTATCGCTGAAAACGTCGGCAAGTTCGTCACCTCGAGCCCAGGCCGAGCCGAAGAGCCGCGCCACATCGGGGTTGCTCCGAGCTTCGATCTTGATCACCTCGGCTCCGTGATAGGCCAGGAACCGGCCCGCGCTCGGTGCCGCGATGGCGATGCTCAATTCGACGATCCGCACGCCGGCCAGGAGGCCATCCTCGCTCGTGCCGCGCTCACCATCAGCCTCATTCACCGGCAACGTCCCCCTGTGTCTCGACCAGATGAAGCCCTGAGCGTAGTACCTGCAGGGCACGCGACACCAAGGGCGTCAGCCCCCACGTCGGGATCGGTTGCGGATCCGCCGCGGCGGCCGACAGGGACCAGAACCCATCGTGCGTACATCGGCGGTGACCGCAGCCACGCCCATCACCGCCACGGCCGCCAGGGGGGCGTCGGGGCCACTCAACGCGGCCAGGCTCATGCCGTCGATCGGGAGGATCGGTTGCGGAGTGTAGGCACCACCGGACAGGTAGTTGTCCCACTGCCCGTTGACACCCGCCATCTGCAGCTGCGGACCCTCCAGCAGATTCAGGTTGCTGCCGTAGGCCCAGTTCACGGTGGCGAACTCGCTGGGGCTCAGGTCATGGACGTCCCCGAAGGGACGAAACGATGGGAGGCGACCGGCCAGGAGTTCCTGGGCCACCGCGTAGATCTCCGGACGAATATCGACACCGACCACGAACTCCCCACCGTTGGGACCATCCACGGCAAGGACGATGTCCCCGTCCTCCGCTGCCATGGCACACAGGGCTGCGTCCAACTGATCGAGCGAAGCCGCGGCAGCCGGTGAAGGAAGAGCGACATCGACACCAACGCCGAGAAGAACCTGGTACACCTCGGTCCAGACCGACGACGTCCCGTCGAACGAACCATCGAGCGCGGGGCTCAGCCCGCGGTGATGATCAAGCAACTGCCCGAGATCGAGGGCACCGGCAAAGTCGGTGTTGCAGATCGACTCCTCGTCCCGCAACGCGTCGTAGGCCGACAAGGATCGAGCAACTTCGTCCTCGGCCGCCTCCAGGTCTCGTTCGAGTGCCGCGACCCGGGCCACTGCCGAGCGGTGTTCCTCCTGCTGAACCAGGACGGTTCCGGGCTCCAGCAGCGGAACCAGCGACCATTCGATCTCGGCGTCTCGCACGTCACGCAGAGCCGACGATCGTTGCAGGACGAGTTCATCGCGGCGCTCGACTCGACGATTCGCCTCGGCCAACGCTCTGCTGGCATCGAGGGTCAACTGCTCCAACCGATCGGCATGACGCCGGGCAGCATCCTCGATGGAGGCCAGGGGTCCGACAGCGGCCGACAGGGCGGCTCTCAGGTCGGTCACCAACACGTCGAAGGTCTCGGCTGCCAGACCCGAGAACCCGTCGACGGGCTGCCCGAAGCTCGACGCCAGGTCGCGCACGACGCCGAGGACCTGCTCGATGCGATGGCGCACGTCGTCGGCGCAACTGCGCAGTGTCGACGGGTCCCCGACAACGGGTGGTCGGTCGACATCGAACAGGTCCTGCCAGCTTCGATTCACGGCGAGGTTCCGGACTCGAGTGACGCGGCCAGAGCCCGGTCGGTGGCAACGAACCGCTCGGCGATGAGGCCGAGCGCATCGACCAGACCCTGGGCTTGATCGGTCCGGGTCCCGGCCCAGCGTTCCAATCGGCTCCCGAATTCATCGTGCGCAACCTGAATCGTGGTGTCGTCGAACCGTATGGCCGGCATCGGTTCGATCGACGCGAGATCAGCAGCCACGGTCGTGGCCATCTGTCGGACCTCGTCCAGTGTTGCCACCACGAGGTCGATGCGATCACTCATGCCGCATCGGGCCGACCGGTCGAACGGGGAGTCGCCAACTGCCGGGCGATATGGGCTCGATGAGCGGCCTGCAAGTGAGGCGGCAGCTTCTCGACCTGCCGTAGGGTCAACGGGGCCAATCTCCGTCGAACCATCAACACGTTGGCCTGGCGCCGGGTTGCGTTGAACCGTCCCGTTCGGTCGAGAGCTCGCCAGAACGGGCTGTTCTTCCCGCCCCGCACCCCCAATCCCAACTCGTGGGCAACCGCGACACAATCGATCTCGAAGCCCTCCGGTGAGAGATCCAACCCCGCGGCCAGACGCCGCAGCAGAAGCGTCGATGTCGGGCCGAGAATGGCAACCCAGAATCGCTCGACGTACGGGCTACGCGGGTCGTGGCCGAGCTCGTCGAGTACCGGATCGGGCCAAGGTCGCACCGTGAGACTCCCTTCGGGAAACGACGGCCACACCAGCTTGTCTGCACCACCCTCCGCCCCATCCCTCACTCGCGCTGACGCTGTGTTGCGTGCTGACGCTGTGTTGCCTGCTGACGCTGTGTTGCCTGCTGACGCTGTGTTGCCT
>CALACD010000396.1 GCA_937890445.1 uncultured Acidimicrobiia bacterium
GAGCCCAATCGAGCGAGTCAGTACCGATATGGCTCTGGAGGTGGATCAGTTCGAGGCCATCGACCGGACCGACCTCAGCCAGTTCCCAGGGTCGAAGATCACTGCGCCCGGCCACGAATCCCTGCAGATCGTAGAAGGCACCTTCGGCGTGAGCAGCTGCCCACCCCTCCCACAGCCGACGATTGGTCGTCAGCCACTCGGGCTCGGTCATCGACGGCCCGACCTCGTCCTCAGAAACCTTCCGATGCAGGCGAAACGTCGGCCAGTCGCGGGACGTCGGCCCAGAGACGCTCGAGGTCGTAGTAGTCGCGGGATTCCTCGTCGAACACGTGCACGATGATCCATCCATAGTCCATCAAGACCCAGGAGAGGTGTTCCTTGCCTTCGATCCGGATCGGCTTCGGACCACCGGCCAGGACCAACTGCTCTTCGATGTTCTCGACGATCGCTCGCACCTGGCGTCCGTTCGCGCCCGAAGTGACGACGAACCAGTCGGCGATCCCGAGCACATCACCGACGAAGAAGGCCTCGGTACGCTGTCCCAGTTTGTCTTCGGCAGCCGCCACGACCTCGGCGACCAGAAGGCGCAACTCCTCGTCAGTCATCGTTTGTCGCTGGTCGTTGTTTCGAGCGTTCGTGTGCGCACCGGCGGAAGTCAGTCTGTATCTCCGTTCCTCTGGCCCGATCTCGTCAGGCATGGCCCTATGTCGGGCCCCCCCAGGTTAGACACAAGCGGGGCCGCTCAGCGATCGCCCACCCCGACCAGGAGGGTGACCACACCATCGGCGTCGGCATCGATCTGTTCGGAATCGCGTACGGCCGCTCCGACCAGTCGGGCCAATGCGTCGACTCGATCGTCGACCACGCCGAGCGGGACAACCAGTTCGGTCTCGGCCTGGGCCTCGAAGGTCGAGGCATTCCCGACGTTGACCACCTCGTAGCCAGAGGAACCCAGGCGGGCAGCGATGGCCAACAGATCGGCATCTCCGGTTCGATCGATGATGCTCACTCGCAATCGGTCGCCCGGTTCGGCTCCACCGGGAAACGGAACGATCTCGTGCAGCAATTCCTCGGCCTCGGCGGCATCGACCATCAGCCCCCGAGCCTCAGCCCCGTTGACATCCGCTGTCGTCGGCACCGTCGGCAGCGCTTCGACGCTGAATCGTCCCGCCGCGACCGACCGGAGAAGTGCAGCCACTGCATCGGAGCTCTCTGGCGGACGTTCGAGTAACGCCGCCCAGAACACCTGGCGCCGAAAGACAAGGGACTGGGCCGAGCCATCGGGGGACACCGACCCGAGGAATGCTCCTGCGTTGAACCCATCCACGATCACCGGCCCCACGTCGAAACGAGGGGCGCCCGTCGCCCCGGGGACAGGATCCGGATTGTCGATCACATACGAACGAAGGCCGAGAATGTCGTTCCATCGGGATTCCTCGGCCACCTCGACTGCCGGGATCCGCAGATTGAGAGCCCGTTCGAGCGCCGCCACGGCCTCCGGTACCCCCAGGCTCCCCAGCGGGACGCCGTCCACGAGGAGATCGGCGGAAACGATCACCAGACTGCCACCAGCCTCACCGGCGCCCGGTTGGGTCACGAGAACCAGTCCGCTGATGCGCTTCTCGGTGACCTCGACGACGGCGGTCACGGGGCTGAGATCGACCAGGGCCCGGTACCCCGGGTCCGCCGGGCCGGCATCGGCCACGAAGACACCAGCTCGGCTGCCGAGCAACGTACGCACGCCGAGGAACGCGAGCACGGGAACGGCGAGAACAAGGAGAACTTCGGCGAGCACGAACCACAGCGTGAGCCGTCGAGACGAGTCGACCGTTGGAGCCAGGGACTCGGTCACGGGGTCCGACGATAGAGGCCGAGCCGATCGATGATGGCGATGACGGCGTCCGGACTCTGGAACCGGATCGAGCGTCCGGCCGCCACCTGCTGGCGAAGGTCCGAACTCGAGATGCGCACGTCGGGAATCCGGACCGAGGTCGCCACGAAGCCGTCGGGAACCGTCCGCCCATCAGTGACACCTGGGCGAGAGGTTTCGTCGGTCGAACGATTGACGACCACGAAACGGGCGTTGCTGCGCAGCCAGTCGGCACGGTTCCAGCTGTCCAGTCCGAGGGCGGCATCGGCGCCGACCAGCACCCGCCAGTCGACTCCCGGCTCCTCCCCGACCAGCCGCTCGAGGGTTCGTGCCATGTAGCTCGGCCCCCCGATCCGTACCTCGATGTCCGACACCGAAATCTGGGACCCCGACACCGCACTTTGCACGGTGGCAGCCGACGGAGCGGGCGAACCCTCCGACCTCACTGCAGCCTCGGCCATGGCCAACCGTTGCATCGGCGGAGTCACCGTACGCTGTCCGGACTTCTGCCACGGGTCGTTGGCAACCACCAGTCGCACCTCGTCCAACTGCAACTGGTCCCGCACCACCTCGGCGGCGATGAGATGCCCGAAATGGGGCGGATCGAAGGTGCCGCCCAGCAATCCGACCTGTCGCATACGAGCCTTTCGCTGTGATCTCGACACCACCGAGAGGGGTCGAACGTGCCTTCAAAGAGCGATAGCAGGGAAGAGCGCCGCGAATTTGTGACCGCTACCACTCGACGCGGCGGAACAATCTGTAGTAGAAACGGCGTTTGGGTAATTTGTCCAAGCGGCTTGAGAACACCGGGACACCGACCGAAATCGGTGTTCGGCCAGGCTAACGGATTGAGTTCCTCCCCCCGCCCGGAACCGGGCCATCATCCCCCCGTTCGACAATCCCCCCCCCGCCCTCCCAAACACGAAGAAGCGCGCCATGAGTGATTCCGTAGGTCAATACCTCAATGAGATCGGGCTCGTGCCCCTCCTCACCGCTGATGAAGAGCGAGAGCTCAGCCAGGTCATCGAGAAGGGCCGCGACGCCGCCGAGGCCATCGAAGCCGGCGAGAACACCGCCGAGAACCGTCGGGCCGTCCGTCACGCTGCCCGCGCCAAGGACCGGTTCATTCGAGCCAATCTTCGCCTCGTCGTCAGCGTCGCCCGCCGCTACCCCCTCCCCCCGTCCATGGAGCTGCTCGATCTGATTCAGGAGGGCAACCTCGGTTTGGAGCACGCCGTCGACAAATTCGACTGGCGGAAGGGCTTCAAGTTCAGCACCTACGCCACGTTCTGGATTCGTCAGGCCATCGGTCGTGCCCTGGACCAGAAGGCAAGTCTGGTTCGACTTCCTGGTGACCGTTCAGCCAGCCTCCGAGCCGCGCTTCGTCAGGTCTCGGGCGATGGCGACGAGTTGGACGACGAGCATGCGCGGCTGCATCGTCTGACCACCCCGACCTCCCTCGATCGCACCATCGGCGACGACGACTCCAACGAGTTGGTCGACCTGCTGCCCGACGCCAACCCAGGCCCCGAGATCGAGGTCATGGCCAAGGCCGAGGAAACCATGGTCACCGGACTGCTCGATGTCCTCGACCCCCGAGCCCGGTACGCCGTCGAGCAGCGTTTCGGTCTGAACGACGGACGCAAGCGCAGCTACCGCGAGGTCGGCGAGGAGCTCGGTGTCACTGCAGAGGCCGCCCGACGTCTGGTGAAGCGAGCCGTCAGCGCCGTGCGTGATCAGGCCGGCGACATGATGGCCGATTTCGACGCCGCCTGACTCCATTCGTCTGATTCATTCGCCTGATTCAGCCGTCGGTGCCCGATCGCACCGCTCCATCGATACCGAACGACCGGCCCTTTCAGGCCGGTCGTTCTGGCTTTGGGCGACCCGGCACGCGCGGCGCGAAGCCACCGCCGGAAACTCGGTCGATGGACCGAGGTCGTGCCCAATAGACTCGTCGTGTGAATTGGACACCTGGAACGTGGCGATCTCTCGAGGCGAAGCAACAGCCCACCTGGCCTGTGGCCGACGACCTCGAGCGAGTCGAGAAGGAGCTCTCAAGCTATCCACCGCTCGTCTTCGCCTGCGAAGCTCGGGATCTCAAATCGAAATTGGCCCAGGTCGCTGCGGGTAAGGCGTTCGTCCTCCAGGCCGGCGACTGCGCCGAGTCCTTCGACGGCTTCAACGCTGACGCCATTCGGGACAAGCTGCGAGTCATCCTTCAGATGGCTGTCGTGCTGACCTACTCCTCGGGTGT
>CALACD010000397.1 GCA_937890445.1 uncultured Acidimicrobiia bacterium
CGTCAGGTAGTAGCCATGCGTCAGGTAGTAGCCATGCGTCAGGTAGTAGCCGTGGGGAGTAGCCGACGGGGGACGAGCCGGTCGGAGTTCTTGGCGGCCAGGGGCCCCAGCACCGCAGTGAGGAGCACGTAGGCCGCAGCCAGGGTCCCCAGATCGTCGCCGTCGGCCAGCGTTGCACCCAAGGACGCGATCACGATCGAGAACTCGCCTCGGGCGCTCAGTGCCGTGCCGGCTCGAAAACGACCCTTTGCGCCGGCGCCCACGCGGCCGGCCGCCACCCACCCGGTGGCCAGTTTGGTCAGGATCGTCGCAACGGCCAGGCCCGTGGCCGGCAGCAACGCATCGGGGAGGTCGGCGGGATCGATCCGAAACGAGAAGAACAGGAAGAAGATGGCGGCGAAGAGGTCCCGTAGGGGAGCGATGAGCGTCTGCGCTCGGTGCTGCACCGGGCCCGACAACGCCAACCCGGTCAGGAAGGCTCCAACGGCCGACGAGATCGAGAGCTGCTCGGCCAGGCCGCCGACCAGCAAGGTGGCGCCGAACACCCCGAGCAGCAACACCTCGTCGTTGGTCTGATCGAGACGTGCACTCATGCGCTCTCCCACCCGGCCGGTCAGCCAGATGACGGCACCTACGACGGCAAGGGCCACGACGACGGTGACGGTCGTCGAACCGAGGGACTCCCCGGCGACAAGGGCGGCCACGACGGGAAGGTACACGGCCATGGCCAGATCTTCGATGACGAGCAGATTCAGCACCGCTGGCGTTTCCCGGTTACCGAGGCGGCCGAGGTCGGTCAGCACCTTCGAAACCACACCCGACGAAGCTGACCCAGGTCACGCCTCCCAACAGGATGGCGGCCGTCGTCGACCATCCCAGCACCAGGCCCAGCGCGAACCCGGGCGCCACGTTGAGCACGGCATCGGTGACACCGGGGACGATGCCCGTCCTCAAGCCTTGGCCGAGTTCGGCCGTCGAGTACTCCAGTCCCAGGGTGAACAACAGCAGGAGGACGCCGATCTCGGCTCCGATGGCGACGAAGTCCTCGGAGACGTCGATGGTGACGATGCCGCCCTCGCCGAGACCCAGCCCGGCCAGGAGGTAGAAGGGGACGGCGGTGATGCCGAGTCGCGATGCGAAGCGGGCGACCAATGCCAAACCCAGCGCCAGAAGGCCGATCTCGATGAAGGCGAGTGGTGCGTCCCCGCCGACCGCGGCGAGGACCGGCGTCATGTCATCAACGTTCGAGCTTGGCCGACCCCGTCGGGGGTGCCGACGACCACGGCGGTGTCGTCGGCCTCGAACCGGAAGTCGGCGCCTGGCGCGGCCATGGTCTCGCCCTTGCGGATCACGGCGACGATCGATGCCCCCGTACGTTTCCTGATGGCGCTGTCGGCGAGGTTCGTGCCGATGATGGGACTCTGCGTCGTGACCACCACCCAGTCCAGGGTCAGTCCCTCCAGCTGCTGGGTGACGGTGTTCAGCACCTCGCTGACCCGGCTGGCGCCGAGCAACTCGGTGAGGGTGCGGGTGTCCTCGCCATCGAGGTGGAGGACCGAGGTGCAGGCGTCGGGATCGTCGCGGTCGTAGATCACGATCTCTCGCCGGCCGCCTCGATGGGAGATCACGCCGATCCGTTCTCCCGACGCAGTGGTGAACTCGTGTCGTACCCCGACTCCGGGAAGCGGCGTTTCGCTCACATCAGGCATGGTGACAGGCTAGAGGTCAGCCGGCAGCGGCACGAACGGCTCGTGGTCATTGGTACGGTCGGGAACCGTTGGTCCCGCCGGTCGGCCTTTGCCTGTTCAGGTTCGGTCGGCCACCCATTGCGCGATGGTGTCGGCCACGACGGTGCGGGCCCCCTCGGGCTGGAGAAAGTAATGGTCGCCCGGGAGGGAGACACGAGTCTTGTCCGGGGCAGCAACAGCATCGAAGATGGCGTCACCATCGGAGGGGAACACCCCAGTGTCGCCCGCGGCCTCGATCACCAGAGTCGGCACCCGGAGCCGGGCCAGATGAGGTGCCCCGCGGCACTGGGAATCCTCGAGGCTCCACATCGACAGCCAGGTTCGGAGCGAGTTCACCAGCCCCACCCCGTAGATGCCGCGGTTGGCCCGAGCCGGATCACCGGCGTAGCAGTGGTTCGGTTCTCGTTGGTTGGGATCGAGTGTCGGATCGACGAAGCGAGGGTCGGCCCACACACTGTGCACCACGAACAGCCGGTCGGGGATTCCCGCCGCGTGACATCGATCCAGTTCGCTGCGGGCCCAGGCGCTGATCCGATTCGATCTCGCCGCTTGCGCGTCGCGGTAGCGGGCGACGAACTCGGGCCCATAGGGCGGACCGTTCTCGGGGTTGTAGATGTCGAGGCCGGGGTCCCGTCGGGTCGGGTCCTGCTCGTCGATGACCGACCCATCCAACCAGTTGGCGAAGATCTCGGGTCGTCCCGGATGGGCCGACACGAACACGTAGAGATCACCGGGCTCCAGGTCGTGGATCGCCTCGAGCGGGGACAATCCGGCCGTCGGCGTGATGTTCGGCTCGATCGCCTGGGAGTGGTAGGCACCCATCAGTGACCCGCCCCCCGAGTTGCCGAGCAGCACCACCGTCTCGACCCCGGCCACGTCCTTCATCCACCGGACACCGACGCCGATCTCGGCCACGGCATGATCCAGCAGGAACGAGCGTTCATTGCCTCGGAACCGGGTGTTCCAGCCGAGGAATCCGAAGCCCCGCTCAGCGAGGTACGACGCCAGATAATGCTCGGAGAAGTCGACGTTGTAGTGGGTGGCGATGAAGCCGACGCGGGGCGAGACGCCGGCCGGCGTGTGCCAGATTCCCTGGCACGGGTGGCCACCGGCACCGGCCCGGCCCACGACCGGCGACGGGAGACCTACGAACTGACGCTCGATGGACGCCATGGAACTGCTCTCTAGTCCCGCATGCTGATGGTGCCCATGACATCGTTGTCACCATCGGCGGGGGCGGCGATCTCGACGATGCGCTCAGCGACGTCGTCGTACTCGAGTCGCAACGCACGACACATCAGTGCATGCAGTTTGTAGCTGGCAACGGCGTAGGTCAGTTCGATGATCTCGACTTCGTCGAGGTGCTCGCCGAGAGCTGCGAAGGTGGCGTCCTGGACCCGACCGTCGGCCAGCACCAACTCGTCGGTGTAGGCCAGGATTGCCCGTTCGGCGGGGGAGAAGGACTCCGAGATCGGCCATGCAGGGATCGCCTCCAACTGTTCGTCGGTGACGCCGGCTCGGCGGGCCGCCTTGCAATGCTGACTGAAGACGAACTGGCTTCCGGCCCCGAACCCGGTACGGGTCAGTGCCAGCTCCCGTAGACGGGGCGACAGGGAGCGTTCGGGGCCGCTGAACAATCCGAACCCGGCCACCATGTGATCCATCAGTGCCGGTGTTTGAGCGAACACCGTCCACCAGTTGCCTGGCGTGCCGGTTGCCGTGCCCGGCTCGGCCACCGGGTCCCGGTCGCCGAACAACCGGTCATAGATCGGCACGACCGAGGCGGAGGCTTCGTGGCGGGGGATCTGCTTGGTCCGTGTCATGGAAGTAGTGTAAGTCCCCGAGTCACCTGCGAAAGGTTGGAGCAAGATGGGCAAGAACAGCGAATTCGCTTTCGGCGGGATCAATCACATTGCGTTGGTCAGCAGCGACATGGAGCGCACCGTCGACTTCTACACGAACGTCTTGGGCATGCCCCTGTTCAAGACGCTCGAGATTCCTGGTGGGGGCCAGCACTTCTTCTTCGACTGCGGCAACGGCGATTCGGTGGCGTTCTTCTGGTTCCCGGGGGCCCCGCCTCACGCGCCGGGTATCGCGGCGGCGGGCGAGATGCCGGGTGGCGGCAACATCGCGTCGGCCCACGGGTCGATGAATCATCTCGCCCTCGATGTGCCGGTCGACAAGTTCGCCGAGTACG
>CALACD010000398.1 GCA_937890445.1 uncultured Acidimicrobiia bacterium
CCCTGGGCAGCTCGGTCCTGTCCACCGCCGTCGACAGCCAGACCGCACCGACCTCGGGCCGGTTCGAGGGTGCGTTCGACATCGTCTCCAGCGACCCCGAGATGGCGGGTGCCTTCTCGATGGCCTTCAGCGGCTCGTTCGACACACCCAGCCAGGCCAGCTTCATGGAGCTCGACTTCGGTGACCTGTTCGCCGCCATGGCCGAAGGTGACAGCGACGAAGCCGAAGGCATGGCCCTGTTCGGCGACGCCATGTCCGAACCGATCCGGGTCATCACCATCGGCGAAGAAGCGTGGATGCAATGGGGCTTCTTCTCGCTCATGGGCGTCGAATCCGACCAGTGGGTCTCGACCGACTCCAGCGAGACCGGCAGCCTGACCGAAGGCTTCGGATTCGGGGGAACAGCAGGAAGCCCCGCCGACTTCCTCCAGCAGTTCAAGGACGCCAATGCCGACATCACCGAACTGGGCACCGAGACGGTACGCGGCGTCGAGACCACCCACGTTCGGGCCGTCATCGACTTCAAGGAACTGGCCGAAACCCTGCCCGCCGATGATCGCGAAGAACTCCTGTCCAACCTCGGCAGCGCCGAGGGATTCGACACCCTGCCCATCGACTTCTGGATCGGCGAGGACGGCTACGTGTACCGCTACGTGGTCAGCATGGACATGTCGAACATGGCCGACAGCGAAGGCCTGGACAGCGTGACCATCACCTACGAGATCTACGACTACGGTACCGACGTCGGTATCGAAGCTCCGGACGCGGCCCTCGTCGTCGACGGCGACACCATCGGATTCTGAGTTCCTCGATTCGACCAACCACGTCGAACCGAGGGAGATCGAATGAAGGGCATCATCCTGGCCGGAGGAACCGGATCTCGACTGCACCCCCTGACACTGGCAACCTCCAAGCAGCTGTTGCCGGTGTACGACAAACCGATGATCTACTACCCACTGTCGATCCTGATGCTGGCCGGCATCACCGACATCCTGGTCATCACCACACCCGAGGACGAGGCCGCATTTCACCGACTCCTCGGCGACGGATCGCAGTGGGGCATCAACCTGTCCCAAGCCGTGCAGCCATCGCCGGACGGTCTGGCCCAGGCCTTCCTGATCGGTGAACAGTTCATCGACGGGGACGCCTGCGCCCTGATCCTGGGCGACAACCTCTTCTACGGCAGCGGCATGCGAGAAATGCTGACCACAGCCGTGGCCGAGGTGGAAACTCAGGGCGGGGCCAATGTCTTCGCCTACCACGTGAAGGACCCCGAACGGTACGGCGTCGTCGCCTTCGACGATGCCGGTCGGGCCTCCTCGATCGAAGAGAAGCCCGAACATCCGAAGTCGAACTGGGCCGTCACCGGTCTGTACTTCTTCGACGATCGGATCGTCGACGTGGCCAAGTCGGTCGAGCCGTCGGACCGGGGCGAACTCGAGATCACCACCGTCAACCAGATCTACCTCGAACAGGGCCAACTCCGGGTCAGCGAGTTCCGTCGCGGCTTCGCCTGGCTCGATACCGGCACCTTCGATTCACTGGTCGAAGCATCGGAGTTCGTCCGCGTCCTCGAGCACCGCCAAGGCATGAAGATCGCCTGCCTGGAAGAGATCGCGTGGTCCAGGGGACTCATCGACGACGACCAGCTCGCAGCACTGGCCCAGCCCCTCACCAAGAGTGGCTACGGCGAGTACCTCCTGGCTCTCCTGGAGAGCGGCGATCGGAACCGAACCTGACATCGAACCTGGCACAATGGTCGCCGTGACCAACACTGCAACCACTGCCAGCGAGACCCTCACCATCGAACGCGTCGGCATCATCGGTGCCGGCCTGATGGGTTCGGGCATCGCCGAGGTCTCGGCCAAGGCCGGGATCGACACCGTCGTCGTCGAAGCCAGCGAAGCGGCCTCCGTGGCCGGCCGGGCCCGCATCGAGAAGTCGCTGGACCGGGCGGTCCGAGCCGAGAAGATGGAGCCGGCCGAACAAGCCGCCATCCTCGATCGGCTCCGCTTCACTTCCGACATGGACGAGATGCGCGACCGTCAAATGGTCATCGAGGCCATCGTCGAGAACGAGGCAGCCAAGACATCGGTGTTCGGCCAGCTCGACGAGATCGTCGAAGACCCCCACGCCATCCTGGCCAGCAACACCTCGTCCATCCCCATCATGAAGCTCGCCATGTCGACGAAGCGCCCCGAGCAGGTGATCGGCGTCCACTTCTTCAACCCGGTCCCGGTGCTGCACCTGGTCGAGATCGTCACCTCGCTCCACACCTCGCCGACCACCAAGGCCATCGCCGAGTCCTACTCGGGCACCCAACTCGGCAAACGGGTCATCCACTCGACCGACCGGGCCGGGTTCATCGTGAACGCGTTGCTCGTCCCCTACATCCTGTCGGCCATCCGCATGTTCGAATCCGGGTTCGCCTCGAAGGAAGACATCGACCAGGGCATGGTGACGGGTTGCGCCCACCCGATGGGACCCCTGGCGCTGGCCGACCTGATCGGGTTGGACACCACCCAGGCCGTGGCCGAATCGTTGTACGAAGAATTCAAAGAGCAGCTCTACGCCTCTCCCCCGCTGCTGGCCCGCATGGTGGAAGCGGGCCTTCTGGGCCGCAAGACGGGTCGCGGCTTCTACGACTACTCCTGAACCCGGCACCGTCCCACAAACCTGCGGGACCAGGAATCAGCTGGAGCAGGGATCAACGGGAAGCAGGGATCAGCGGGACCAGCGGAACCGGACCGTGTACCCGGGACGGAGCTGGGCCACGAGGTGCGCATGGCGTTCGGCCACCACTGCCACGACCGGGTACCCGCCCGTCGTCGGATGGTCGGGCCCGAAGACGATGGGCTCGCCATCGGGCGGCAACTGGATGGCCCCCCGGATGATGGCCTCCGATGGCAGTTCCCCGGTGCGGGAACGCACCAATCGCGGCCCCGACAGTCGAACGCCGATCCGATCGACCTTGTCGCTCACCGAAAACGATCGCGAGACCAGAACCGATTTCGAGTTCTCGTCGATCCAGTCCAGCCGAGGCCCCGGTACCAGGTCGATGACGGGCGCGACGTCGATGGGATGAAGCGGCACCTGATCGGGTGCAGGCAGACCCTGCACGTCGTTGCCGATCGGGAGAAGATCGCCGGCCGCCAGCGCGTCAGGGCCCAGTCCACTGATCGTGTCGGTACTCCGGCTCCCGAGGACGGGTGGGACGGCGATGCCGCCACGCACCGCCAGATAGGTTCGCAACCCCGCCGGGGCCCACCCCACCGTGATCACCTCGCCGCCCGCCACCGGGATGGCCTGACCGGTGGCAAACGACCGCTCGCCGACCGTGATCGGAGCGGGAGCCCCGCTGACGGCGATGACGGTGTCGACGTGGGCCCGCAGACGGATCGACCCGAGAACGACCTCGACGGCGGCGCAACCGGGAACGTTGCCGACCAGACGATTGGCCAGACGATACGCCGGTCCGTCGGCGGCCCCCGACGGACTGACGGCCCACGCACTGAAACCGATGCGACCCTCGTCCTGCACGGTCGCGAGCACCCCAGAATCCAGCACCTCGATCACGAACGCGACCCGATCACGAACGCGACCCGATCACGAACGCGACCCGATCACGACTGCACGAACCGAACCTGGAGGCCCGGTTCCAGCAGCGACGGGGACTGTCCGAGGTCGTAGCGGGCGGGATCGAACAAGGTCACATCCGTGGAGCCGAGGAGGTGCCAGCCTCCGGGGGAAGCCGTCGGATAGATGGCCGTGTAGGGGCCGGCGATCGCGATCGCCCCTCTCGGGACCCGCGTCCGCGGCGACGGCCGTCGAGGCAGTTGCAGCAAGGGATCCAGGCCGGTCAGATAGCCGTACCCGGGACTGAATCCGCAGAACTGCACGCGATACCGCGCCCCGCAATGCAGCGCGATGACCTCGTCCACGGTCAAGCCCGTCTCGGCCGCGACCACGTCCAGATCGTCACCGTCATACCGGGCGGCAACGGTGATCGTTCGCTGTTCACCAGCGGGAACCGCCGACGGTTCCAGATCCTGGAGCCGGAACTCGACCGACCCCATTGCCGACGCCCGGTGCAGCCGCACCAGAATCGTCTCGGCCGCCGGCACCACATCAGCCACCTCCGGCAGATCGAGTTGCTCGATGGCGTGCAGATAATCGGCAACCAGGTGCGAGCCAACCTCCAGCAGCATCGCCCGTTCCCCGTAGCGCAGGACCCTCACGAGCCCGCCCGTCCAACCCAGGTGGTCACAGGAACGGCTCGACGGCGACGTCGGCCTCGGCCAGGCGGCGACGAATCTCGATGGCCAGTTCGACGGCGCCCGGGGTGTCGCTGTGCAGGCAGACCGAACGGGGATCGACCGCCAACATCGTTCCGTCGACGGCCTCGATCTCCCCTGTCGTAGCCAGGCCGACCACCCGGTCAGCCACCCGGTCACGATCATGGATGACGGAGCCCTCGACCGACCGGGGCACCAGAGCCCCCGACGACTCATACGCCCGGTCGGCGAACGCCTCGAACGCCGTGGGCAGACCGGCCTCGGCGGCCATCCGGAGCAGCGCCGACCCGGGCTGACCGAGCACGGTGAGGCCCCCGCCGTAATCCACGATGGCTTCGACCACCGCCGCCGCTTGGACCTCATCGACGAAACAACGGTTGTAGAGAGCCCCGTGCGGTTTGACGTAAGCCACCGCGATACCGGCCACTCGGCAGAACCCGTCGAGCGCCCCCAACTGATACAGGACCTCGTCCCGCAGTTCGTCGGAAGGCACATCCATGGCCCGCCGACCGAACCCGGCCAGGTCCCGGTAGGACACCTGGGCACCGACCCGTACCCCCCGGGCCGCCGCCCCCTCGCACACCTTGCGAAGGATCGACGGGTCACCGGCATGAAAGCCGCAGGCCACGTTGGCGCTCGAGATCAGATCCAACAGCGCCTCGTCGGCGCCCAGCGCCCACCGCCCGAATCCTTCACCCAGATCGGCGTTGAGGTC
Organism: uncultured Acidimicrobiia bacterium; assembly: GCA_937890445.1. GTDB lineage: Bacteria > Actinomycetota > Acidimicrobiia > Acidimicrobiales > SZUA-35 > JAHECQ01. The sequence continues at coordinate 5,011 of CALACD010000398.1, forward strand.
GATGGGCACCGGCCGAGGATCAGTTCCGGCTGGAGAAGATTCGCAGGATGTACCAGAACATGGTCATGAGCGAACCGAACAGGCCGACGGCGGCACCGACGTGAGCCCAGACCGGATACTCCCGGATGATGTTCTGCGTCTGGAAGAGGATCGAGCCACCGGCCAACGCCACCATGGCGATGCTGAACCACAGGCCCAGATGGAAGCCGAAGAGCAGGGCGCCGGCGATGGCGACCAGCGCCATGATCCCGCCGAACATGATGACCGGACGAAGCCACGACAGGTCGCTCTTGGTCACCATGGCCACGATGGTCAGCCCGACGAAACCGGCGATGGTCACGAATGCTGCGGCGGCAACCGTGCCGGCACCGTCGGTGTTGAAGACGTAATACAGCATCGGAGCGAAGATGACGGCCTCTGCTGCGGCCAGACCGAACAGGCCTCCGTACTGGGCTGCGGGATTGGCCAGGTTGTGAGCGGCCCGTGACGTGATCATGTTGACGATCATGAAACCGCCGAGGATGAGCAACCAGCTACCCGAACTGCCTGCGACCAGATCGAAGATCCGTTCGGCCAACCCGGTCATGAACAGGAGGGTCTCGAACACGATGAAGGCCGCAACGGCCAGTCCGAGGTGTTGGTAGACACGGACCAGGAACGCCGCTCTCGTGTCCTCGTCGGCGTGGATGACCGGGGTCATGTCCATGGCTGTGGGGTAACTCACGGGGTCCTCCTGATATCTGTCGTCGCGTCATTCGTCGCGGCGGGCTTCGGCCGTTCTCGGGCGTTCCCACTAGACTACACGGCCGTATGGGTCGAATGTCCGTCAGTGAGGTCCACGAGGTCGCGCTCGACCGA
>CALACD010000399.1 GCA_937890445.1 uncultured Acidimicrobiia bacterium
GTGGTCCTGTAGTTGGCCGTGGTCCTGTAGTTGGCCGTGGTCCTGTAGTTGGCCGGGGTCCGGTGACCGAGGTTGGTCGTGCCGTCCCGTCAACCGATGGTGATGGCCCTGGCCCTGGCTTCCTGGAGCAACTGACCGGGAAGGCTGGGCGTGAAGACGAAGGTGCTGGCCGTGGTCGAGGTGATCTGCTTCTTGCCCCGGAGCGCGACCGGCACCGGGTCGGCGATGGACACCGACAGCGCCAGGCCGAGCGCATTCCCGCTCAGATCGAGCGCGTTCGCCAGCTCGGACGATGCCGGCCCCAGGGTGGGCTTCTGGCGCCGCTGGATCAGAATCGACTCCGCCAGCGAGAGGTAATCGTGAATGACGAACCCCGCAGGTACGAACACGATCCAGCGCCGTGCCAACTGGTGGAGTGCCCGGGCTCCCAGGACAACGGCTCCGACCCCGATCACGGTGACGGGCACTCCGGGCAGCCACTGGCGGGCGGCCAGGAGGAGCGGGCCGAGCGTTGCGCCGGTGAAGACCGCGATCCAGGCGATCGGGACGGGCCCCAGAAGCAGGTGAGCCGGCGGACGTAGCGCCATCCGACGCTCCGAGCCGTAGGCCGATCCGTTGACCATCTGATCCCCTGTGGTGGGCAGCATGGCCACCACCATCACGAGGAGCCCGTAACCGATCGACAGCACCGTCGAACTCGTGGCAGACCCACCGGCAACGGCGGCGACCAGCGCGCTCGCCGGTGCTGCTGGAGCCAGGAGTCGAAGCCCGGTGAGGGCAACCGTCGACGGGGCCAGCGAGGCGACCAGGCCGAGGAACCAGGCCAGCCAGAGGCCGATCTCCACCACGGACCGGACCGGCCCGGACCGGCCGGACACCGCATCGAGGAGGCCGGGGCCGGCCGCCAGCGGAAGGAGAAGCCAGAGCACCCGTACCGGCCACAATCGAAGTTTCACGAGCATTGGTCACCAGTGTGCCGTCGCTAACCTCGGGTGGTGGCACCCTCCGAAAAGTTGCCGGCCGGCTCGTCGCCTGTCGATGTCGTCGAGCGAGTCGAGACCTTGCGGGCGGCGCTGCGACATCACAATCAGCAGTACCACGAGCGCGACGCTCCCGAGATCCCGGATGCCGACTACGACCACTTGGTTCGGGAGTTGCGGGAGCTGGAGGCCGCGCATCCGGAGTTGGTCGTCGAGGACTCGCCGACCGCGGCCGTGGGCGTCGCGCCGTCGGCGACGTTCGCTCCGGTCGAGCATCGGGTCCCGATGATGAGTCTCGACAACTCGTTCGATCACGACGAGTTGCGGGCCTGGGCCACTCGCGTGGCCCGGGGGCTCGAGCGGGTCGACAACGACGGGGATCCGGAGTCGGATGCTGCGATCGGCTTCATCTGCGAGCTCAAGATCGACGGTATTGCTCTGTCGATGCGTTTCGAACACGGAAGCCTGGTCCAGGCCGCGACCCGAGGCAACGGTCGAGTCGGGGAGGACATCACCGCCAACATCCGGACGGTGGCCGTGATCCCCCAGGAACTCGAGGGTGCTCCCGAGGTGCTCGAGGTCCGGGGCGAGGTGTATCTGCCGCTCGAGCGGTTCGAGGCGCTGAACGAGGCGCAGGAGGCAGCCGGCCTGGCCCGCTACGCCAATCCTCGAAACACTGCTGCCGGGAGTCTCCGACAGAAGGACCCGTCCGTCACCGCATCCCGAGGGCTGGCCTTCTGGGCGTACCAGTTGGGTGAGGTCGTCGGTGTCGGGGTCGATGATGCTCGCTTGGCGACACAGAGTTCGGCCCTGGACTGGCTGGGCGAGCTCGGCCTGCCCGTCAATCCCGAGCGTCGAGTCGTCGCCACCATCGAGGAGGTGATCGAGTTCATCGAGTTCTGGGCCCAGCATCGGCACGATCTGCCCTATGAGATCGATGGGGCTGTCGTGAAGGTCGATGCCTTGGACGCGCAACGATCGTTGGGATCGACAGCTCGGGCCCCCCGTTGGGCCATGGCCTACAAATTGCCTCCGGAGGAAAGGACCACGAAGCTGCTCGACATCCAGGTTTCGATCGGGCGGACCGGCAAGGCCACCCCGTTCGCCGTGTTGGAGCCGGTGTTCGTGGCCGGGTCGACGGTCCAGATGGCGACGCTGCACAACGCTGACCAGGTTCGTTTGAAGGATGTGCGACCAGGGGACACGGTGGTCGTGCGCAAGGCCGGCGACGTGATCCCCGAAGTCCTGGCCCCGGTCTTGGCCGAACGCCCTGAGGGCCTTGCCCCGTGGCAGTTTCCCGTGGACTGCCCTACCTGTCTCGAACCACTGGTTCGACCCCCCGACGAAGCCCATACGTTCTGTATCAACCCGGCGTGCCCGGCCCGGCAGCAGACGCAGATCGAGTACTTCGCATCCCGGGGCGCGATGGACATCGAGGGGATGGGCGAGAGTCGGGTCGCGCTGTTCATCGAACTGGGACTGATCGCCGATGTCGGGGATCTCTATACGATCGACTGGGAACGGGTGGCCGAGCTCGAGGGGTTCGGGCAGACCTCGATCGACAAGTTGCGATCCGCCATCGAAGCCTCGAAGGACCGACCCCTGGCGAGTCTCCTGGTTGGACTGGGCGTGCGTCATCTGGGTCCGTCAGGAGCCGAGAGCCTGGCCTCCGCCTTCGGCCATCTGGACGCGATCATGGCGGCGTCGGTCGAGCAGATGTCGGCCATCGACGGGGTCGGACCTCGGATCGCGTCCAGCGTTGCCGAGTACTTCGCCTCGGACAAGGCCATCCAGCTGATCGAGAAGTTCCGGGCCGCCGGGGTGAATCTGGTGGGCCCCGAAGTCTCGAGCCTTCCCCAGGTGCTGTCCGGTAAGGCCGTCGTGGTGACCGGCACCCTGGCCGGGTTCAGTCGTGACGAGAGTGCCGATGCCATCAAGGCTCGGGGCGGCAAGAGTCCGGGATCGGTTTCCAAGAAGACCTTCGCGGTCGTGGTCGGCGACAGCCCGGGGGCGTCGAAGGTAACCAGGGCCGAGGAACTCGGGGTGCCGACGATCGACGAATCGGCCTTCGTCACACTTCTCGAAACCGGCGAACTCCCGTAGCGCCGTGAGGCGACAGCCGAACCAGGTCAGCCGTGAGGCGACAGCCGAACCAGGCTAGAGAGCATCGAAGGTGAACGCCGGGTAGGGCCGGCAATTGGCCGGACCCTCGTCGAGACGGTAAACGCAGGCCTCGACGGTGTTGTTCTGGGGCCGCAGGAGGGCACCGTTCGGGCAGTCGACCTCTGGTCCGTAGGTGTACTGTCCGAGCGAGCGACTGGCGGTGATGGAACCACCCTGGCCTGCGTTCAACTGGTCATCACTCAGCGTCTGGCCGTTGATGGTGAGCACGGCTCCGAAGCCCGGAATGAGGTCGACGCCGACTGCCTCGCTGCAGGTGCTGCCCTCGCCGGACCGGGGCAACCAACCTTCGATGGGGTTGACGTCGAGTGGAGCCGCTGGTGTGTTGGCATCGACCGGTCGCTCGCCGCCCCCGTCGGCAGCAGAACCGGAGAGCACTGGGGCGCTGGGTGTGGTGTCGGCCCCGTAGACGGCGGCCAGAACGAGAGCTCCGAAGGCGAGCGACACACCGAGGAAGATGATGAGGCGCTGCTGGGTCCGGGAGACCGATGAGCGAGCGGGCGGTGGAGGGGTGTCTGACACAGCCTTCATTCTGCCAAGTTGTGCGGGCGAACATCGGGTCGGGTGGCCCAGGACACATTCGGCAAAACGGGGGTACCTGGCCAGCAGGCTCGGGCTCGGTAGCCTTACGGCGTGACCGATGTGGGTCTTGACGAGCATGTTGGACGCGTTCTGGGAGGTCGGTATCGACTGATGACCCCGGTTGGCTCCGGTGCGTCAGCTCGCGTCTACCTGGCCGAGGACACGACGTTGCGTCGTCGGGTTGCCGTCAAGGTGCTGCATGCGGGTCTCGCGAACGACGAGAGGTTTCGTCGCAGATTCCGAGCCGAGGCGCAGGCGTCGGCGCAGATGAGTCATCTCAATCTGATGGCCGTGTACGACTGGAGTGAAGCCGGTGAGCTGGCCGGAGCTGCGGTACCCGCCTATCTGGTGACCGAGTTGCTGACCGGTGGAAGCCTGCGATCACTGCTCGACACCGGCTACCGGCTCTCGCTGTCGCAAGCGCTGGTGGTCGGCCTCCATGCTGCCGAGGGCCTCGCCTACGCCCACGATCGTGGTTTCGTGCACCGTGACGTCAAACCGGCCAATCTGCTCTTCGGTGCCGAAGGTCGACTGCGTATCGCCGATTTCGGCATTGCTCGAGCGGTGGCCGAAGCGGCGTGGACCGAGCCGGAGGGAACGTTGGTCGGGACCGCCCGCTATGCGGCACCCGAACAGGCGGTGGGTTCGACGGTGGACGGGCGTGCCGACGTGTATGCCCTTGCCCTGACATTGATCGAGGCCGTGACGGGTGATGTGCCCCTGGTGACATCGTCGCCCTTGGCCACGATGGTGCAACGGCAAGGTTCGGATCTGCCGGTTCCGGCCGAGCTCGGTTCGCTGCAGGCTGCGCTGGAAGCGGCCGGCCGGGCCGCCGTCGAGCAGCGTTCGACGGCGGCAGAGTTGGCATCAGCGCTACGGTCGGCGGCCGCGGAGTTGCCCAGGCCTCTGCGTCTGCCGTTGACCGGCTTGCCCCACGATCCTCGCCGGACCGAGGACAAGACAGCGTCCCATCGTCTGCCGACCTTCGATGCCGAGACCGAGGTGCTGGTACTCGACGAAGCAACGGCCACCCTCGATCTGTCGGGTGGAACACTTCGAGAGTCGCGTGAACGCCCAGCGCGCCCGGTCACCACCGAACCGATCGCAGCGGACGTCGCCGAATCGATCGCAGAACGATCCACTCCGAGTCTCGGTGCTGATCCTCCGATTGGGCGCAACCCGATCCCGAACGAGGACGTCGAGTTCGAGGACCGCCGACGGGCCTGGCCCATTCTCTTGTTGCTCGCCGTGCTGATGGGGGGAGCCGCGGTGGCGTATCAGAACCGGAGCGGGAGCGATGTGGTCGTCAGCGAAGCCGGGATCCCGACCCATCCTGTCGGGACCTATGTCGGGCGCTCGCTCGAGGAAGCTCGCGCCGACATCGATCGGAACCTGTGGTCGGCGGTCACCACCGAGATCGCTTCGGAGGAGGTGCCGGCCGGTGTCGTCATCGAACAGTCGCCCGAATCGGGGCTGGAGCTGGAGGAAGGCAGCACGGTGACCCTGGTGATCTCGTCGGGACCGCCGCCTCGCCCTGTCCCTCGATTGGTGGGTCTTCCTCGGGAGGTGGCACTGGCGGAACTCGCCGATGCCGGCTTCTTCCTCGGCGCCACCGGTGAGATCTACGACGAGGAGGCGCCACCGTTGCAGATCGTCTCGGCCTCCATCGATCCGTTGGTCGAGGCTGCAAAGGGAACGGCGATCGATCTGGTCTGGAGCTTGGGGCCGGCCCCTCGTTCGGTTCCCGATCTGACCGGTCAGACCCTCGATGAAGCCCGGGCGACCCTGGCCGACCTCGGCCTCGAACTGGTGGCGACCGAAGAGGGCGAGTTCTCCCAGGACGTTCCCGAAGGTGCGGTGGTCCGGTCGCTGCCGGGCCCGGCAGCGACCGTCGCGCGGGGTGATCAGATCACGGTGGTGTTGTCCCGAGGCCTGCCCTTCATCGAGGTGCCCGACGTGGTCGGGATGGGTGCGGCCGAGGCGGCCGACGCGCTCGAGGCGCTGGGTTTCGTGGTCACCGACACGGTCGGTCCTCCCAATGGAGAGGTACTCACGACCGACCCGCCGGCCGGTGAGTTCATTCGTCAGGGTTCGCCGATCCGCATCGTCACCCGATCCTGACCGGTTGCGCGATCCGGGGTGCGGTTGTCGCTACTTCGCAGTGAGCGCGTCGAGGCGGGCGTACATCTCGAGGGCGTCGTCGGTGGGATTCTGGGCCTGCAGCTGTAGAAGCTTCGATGCGTCGCCCTCGACCAGGATCTTGCCTCCCATGAATGCCTGCATGACCGTGCCCACATCACGGGTGACGAACGCAGCGAAGGCAGTGGGGTAGTCGACGGTGAGCGTCAGCTCGGGTTCGTCCAGGTGGCCTTGCTCGATCAGGATCTCTCCCGAGGAGGTGTCGATGTGGCCGTGGATCGGGCCCTCGTGGTGGGGTGAGTCGGTGACCACGACGTTCATCCGGATCGGCACCGGCGAGGGTGGAATGCGGTCTCCGAACTCCTGACGCAGTTTGCGGGCCGCCTCGATCCAGTCGTCGGTGAGGAAGGGATGCGTTTCGTCGGACACGGGAATCCTCGTGGGTGAGCGGGCGCTGCTTGGGAGAACGTTAGCGGTGGGTCGCCGTCATGCCATGAGGTTCGCTCCGGCAGGTGCGGACCGCTGTCATGGCACTCACCGCGCCGATGGTCACCCGGCGCTGTCAGCTGAAGCGGGCGATCATCGAACGTCGAGCCCCGGCCAGGTGATCGGTCAGGGCCGTTCGAGCCGCCACACCGTCACCCCGGCGCAGTGCATCGAGGATCACCCGGTGGTCGCCGGCCTGGATCCAGGGCTCGACGACGGAGAGTTCCTGCATCAGCAGTCGTGTCTGATCGCCGAGTCGCTCCCACCCTTCGAGGAGTCGACGGTGGCGGGCCAGGGACACGACGGTGCGATGAAATGCCATGTCGGCCTCGCCGACGGCGACGGTGTCGCCGATGCGTTGGGCCTGATCCAACCGGTCCAGCTGAACCGACAATCGGTCGATGTCGTCGGGGCCGATCTGCGGGGCGGCGCGTTCGACGGCGAGGCCCTCCAACGCCGACCGCAGGGTGTACAACTCGTCGATGTCGTCAGGAGTGAGGCGGACCACGAACGTGCCTCGCCGCTCGACCGAGGTGAGGAGCCCGACGTTGGTCAGATCGGCGAACGCATCTCGGATCGGTCCTCGGCTGGTGCCGAACCGTTCGGCCAGTTGAGCCTCGATCAACCGTTCGCCGGGTTGGAGCTCGCCGGCGAAGATCAGGTTGCGCAAGGTATCGGTGACCGCGCTGCTGAGAACCATCGGGGCGATCGACAGACCAAGGGGTGAGGTCGGCGCTGGGCTACGTCGTGTTGCCACGGCGTCGAGCATAGCTCTAGGCTCCGATTTTGTTAACTGTTAACAATTCCGAGGAGAGATCGTGCAGGCATCGACAGGACGAACCATCGTGGGCGATCTCGATGTGGGCACACCACTCCACGACTTCATCGTGCAGGAGGCCCTGCCGGGAAGCGGGGTCGACCCCGAGGTGTTCTGGGGCGGCCTGTCCAAGCTGATCCACGAGTTCGGGCCTCGGAATCGAGCGCTGCTCGAGGTCAGGGCCGAGATGCAGGCCGCTCTCGATCACTGGCACCGAGAACACCGCGACTCGGGGCACGATCCGGTGGCCTATCGAAGCTTCCTGGAGGAGCTCGGCTATCTCGTGCCGGCCGGTGACCCGTTCGTGATCGACACCCGAGGAGTCGACCCGGAGATCGCAGTTCTACCCGGGCCCCAGCTCGTTGTGCCCGTCACCAACGCCCGGTACGCCATCAACGCCGCCAATGCCCGATGGGGCAGCCTCTACGACGCGGTGTATGGCACCGATGTGTTGGGTGATCGTCCGCCGACGGGACCCTACGACGAGGCTCGGGGCGACCGGGTGGTGGCCTGGGTGCGAGAGTTCCTGGATCGCAGCCTGCCCCTCGATGGTGGCTCGCATGTCGGTTCCACCGCCTATGCCATCGTGGACGGCGTCCTCAGGGTCACGGTGCCCGACGGGATGACCCTCGGCCTGGTCGACCCGAGCCAGCTCGTGGGGTTCGTGGGCGAGCCGGCGAGCCCTCGTTCGATCCTGTTGCGCAACAACGGTCTGGGCATCGAGCTCCGCATCGATCCCGATCACCCGGTCGGGGCGGCAGATACCGCGGGGCTGGTCGACGTGGTACTCGAGTCGGCGGTGACCGCCATCGTGGACTGCGAGGATTCGGTGGCTGCCGTCGACGCCGAGGACAAGGCCCTGGCGTATCGCAATTGGTTGGGCCTCATGCGAGGTGACCTCACCGAGGAGGTCACCAAGGACGGCGTCACCTTCACCCGGGTCCTGGCAGAAGACCGGGTCTTCGACACCAGCGCCGGCGGCACCGTGGCGGTGCCGGGCCGGGCGCTGCTGTTGGTCCGCAACGTCGGCCACCTCATGACCACGCCCGCGGTGCGCGACCGGGACGGCAACGAGGCGTTCGAAGGCCTGCTCGACGCCATGCTCACGGTCCTGTGTGCCACGCATGGTCTGGTCGCCGGCGACCGGGGCAACAGCCGGAGCGGTTCGGTGTACGTGGTCAAACCCAAGATGCACGGGCCCGACGAGGTTGCGTTCACGAACGACGTCTTCACCCTCGTCGAAGAGGTGCTCGGGCTGGCTGCCAACACCGTCAAGCTCGGGATCATGGACGAGGAACGTCGAACCACGGTGAACTTGGCCGAGTGCATCCGGGCCGCTCGGTCGCGGGTGGCGTTCATCAACACCGGGTTCTTGGATCGGACCGGCGACGAGATCCACACGTCGATGGAAGCCGGGCCGATGATCCCCAAGAGCCAGATGAAGTCGCAACGATGGATCTCGGCCTACGAGGACTGGAACGTCGACACGGGTTTGGCGTGCGGCCTGCGAGGTGTCGCTCAGATCGGCAAGGGCATGTGGGCCGCTCCGGACAAGATGGCGGACATGTTGGTGGAGAAGATCCGCCATCCCCAGGCCGGGGCCAACTGTGCTTGGGTGCCGTCCCCGACCGCCGCCACACTTCACGCAACCCATTACCACGAGGTGGATGTGTTGGCCGTGCAAACAGAGTTGGCTGCCCAACAACTGGCGGGCCGACAGCGGGCCACGCTCGATGACCTGTTGACCATTCCCGTGGTGCCCGATCCGAACTGGTCGGACGAACTCATCCAGCACGAGCTCGACAACAACGCGCAGGGAATCCTGGGCTACGTGGTGCGCTGGGTCGATCAGGGGGTGGGGTGCTCGACGGTGCCCGACATCAACGATGTCGGACTGATGGAGGACCGCGCCACCTGTCGGATCTCCAGCCAACATCTGGCCAACTGGCTGCGCCATGGCGTCGTCGATGTCGACCGGGTGATGGCGACGATGCGAGCCATGGCCATCAAGGTCGACGCCCAGAACGCCGATGATGCGCACTACCTGCCGATGGCTCCGAGCTTCGATGGCCCGGCGTTTCTCGGGGCCTGCGATCTGGTCACCTCGGGTGTCGAACAGCCTTCGGGCTACACCGAACCGATCCTTCACGCCCGTCGTCTGGAAGTGAAACACCGCGCCGAGTCGGCGCCGACGGATCGAGCCCGACACGAGGACAACGTCTGATGGTCGGGTCGTTGCAACGTCTTCGATCCCATCTTCCGGGCAGCCTGGCCGGGACCTCCCAGCTCCGTGATGTCCATCCGATCACGGTCGAGCTCCGAGCCGCCCTCAGCGAGGATCGAGTCCGCGACGACGGAGCACATCGTTCGCTGATGAGTCACGACGCGTCCGTCTTCGACGGCGGCAACTCGGGACCGGTCTGCTACCCGGTGTCAGCCGACGAGGTGGCCGCGATCATGAAGATCGCCGAGCGTCACCGGCGAGCCGTCGTGCCGCGGGGCGCCGGCACCGGGCTGGCCGGTGGGGCCATCCCGCTCGGTGCCGAACCAATCGTCGTTGCCGTCACCAAGATGAACCGAGTTCTCGACATCGACGAGGGTAACGAGATCGCTTGGGTCGAGCCCGGCGTGATCAACCTTGACCTGACCAACCATCTCAAGCCGATGGGTTTTCACTTCGCCCCCGACCCGTCGAGCCAGCAGGTGTGCACCATCGGTGGCAATGTCGCCAACAATTCCGGTGGCCCTCACTGTTTGGCCTACGGCGTCACCAATGCCCACATCGTTGCTCTCGAAGTGGTCACTCCTTCGGGGGAGATCCTCGAGCTGGGGGGCCTCGATGCCGAGCCGCTGGGTCTCGACCTTCGAGGCGTGTTCGTGGGGAGCGAGGGAACGCTGGGGATCACCACCAAGGTGGCGGTCAAACTGACGAGGAACCGGCCTGCGGTGCGGACCCTCCTTCTGTCGTTCTCGTCGGTACGCGATGCTGCCAACACCGTCAGCGGAGTGATTGCCGCCGGCGTGGTCCCGGCCGCCATGGAAGTCATGGACCAACCCATCACCGTGGCCGTCGAGAACTACGTGCATGCCGGGTATCCGACCGACGCCGCCGCAGTGCTGTTGGCCGAGGTCGACGGGCTCGACGACGGTGTCGACATCGATGCCGAACGAATCCGGTCCATCGGTCTCGAGAATCACGCAACCGACGTGCGGTTGGCGGCCGACGATTCCGAACGCGCTCTCCTGTGGAAGGGGCGGAAGACGGCGTTCGGCGCGATCGCCCAGATCGCCCCCGACTACTACCTCCATGACACGGTCGTGCCCCGGTCTGCGTTGGCCGATGTGCTCGAGGAGATCTACGCCATCGCCGACCGCAACGACGTCCTGATCATGAACGTGTTCCACGCCGGCGATGGCAACCTGCATCCGTTGATCATCTTCGACGGTCGACAGCCCGGTGTGCTCGACCGGGTCCACCAGGCCGGGGCCGAGATCATCACCGCTTCTCTCGACGCCGGAGGCGTGTTGTCGGGTGAGCATGGCATCGGCGTCGAGAAGCAGAAGTTCATGGAACGCATGTTCACCGCCGACGACCTCGATCATCAGAACCGGGTCCGCCAGTCGTTCGACCCGGGGTGCCGATCCAATCCGGGCAAAGTGATGCCGATGGGTCACAGTTGTGCCGACATCCAGGCCCTGCGGGCCGTACCTCGGGACGTCTGGGGCTGATGGCGGGCGACCACGACACTGCAGCGGCCACCCTCGTCTCTCACGATCCGGTCCTGGCCGATTTCGCCGCCGAGGTCGGCAGCGACGGTCCGGTCGGGATCGAGGGGGGGCGCACCCGATGGCTGGAGGGCGGCGTGCTCGATCCCGATGCTCGACTGGTACGGGCTCCGGTCGGCATCGTCGACTACGTGCCCGAGGAGATGATCGTCACCGTGCGGGCCGGGACCCCGGTCGCCGACGTGCACGCCGCCCTCGCCGAACGTGGCCAACGCAGCGCGCTGCCGGAACGGGGTGGCACGGTCGGGGGCGCCGTGGCCGTCGGCCAGAACGACGTGTCGGTACTCGGTCGGGGAACCGTCCGTTCCGCAGTCCTCCAGGTCCGGTACGTGTCGGCCGAGGGACGCGTGGTCAACGGGGGAGGTCCGACCGTCAAGAACGTCACCGGCTTCGATCTGCCGAGGCTGATGGTCGGCTCACTGGGCACGTTGGGATTCCTGGCCGAAGTCATCCTGCGAACCAATCCGATGCCGGCTGTCAGCACGTGGTACCGAGCCGACGACGTCGACCCCTTCGCCGCCCACCGCCAGGTGTTGGCACCGAGCGCCGTGTTGTACGACGGTACGACGACCTCGATTCTGCTCGAGGGTCACGGCGTCGACGTCGACCACCAGGCTGCGGCGTTGCAGCAGGTGGGTGCGTTCGTGCAGTGCGACCAGCCAGTGGTCCCCGAGGGGCACCGGTGGTCGCTGGCACCGGCCGAGTTGGCCCGCCTCGATCGTCACGAGACCAGCGACTTCGTCGCGCTCATCGGTGTCGGAACCGTCTTTGCGGACAAGCCGCAACCATCGCGCTCGCTCTCGGCCGGCGTCCAGATCATCCACGACCGTATGAAATCGAACTTCGATCCCACCGGCCGCCTCAACCCCGGCCGCAACCCCGGAGCACCACGATGACCCTGGGCCTCGACGCCGACGAGTTGAACACCTGCGTGCAGTGCGGACTGTGTCTGCCCCATTGCCCGACCTTCCGTGTCACCGGGGACGAAGCAATGTCGCCCCGAGGCCGGATCAAGTTGATGCGCGAAGTCCAGGACGAGGGTGCACCCATCACCGACGAGGTCCTACGCTCGTTCGAGAGTTGTGTGCAGTGCCGGGGGTGCGAGCCGGCCTGTCCGTCGGGAGTTCCCTATGGCCATCTGATGGAGCAGACCCGGGAGACCCTGGCCGATCGGCACCTCATCACCCCGCGATGGCAGCGCTTGGCGTTCAAGCCGCTCGAGAGTCCGGTGGCTCTCCAGGCCGGTACCGCAGCGCTGTCGGTGGCCAAGCGGCTCGGGTTGGTCCCGGCACGGCTGGGGTTGCCCGATGCCTTGCCGATGCGCTCGGAACCGATGGAAGCCTCGGGTCATGACGTCTATCTCTTCACCGGTTGCGTGATGGATGCCTGGCAACGTGATGTGCACCTTGCCGGCAAGCGGGTCATCGAGGCCGCGGGCTTCGGGGTGATGCCGACCGGCTCGTTGGCCCCCTGCTGCGGTGCACTCCAGGCCCACGCCGGACTGGCCGATGACACCCGGCGGCTGGCCGCCTCGATGATGGCCTCGCTGCAGCCCGACGTGCCGATCCTGGTCGATTCTGCCGGCTGCGGCGCGGCCATGAAGGACTACGGTCATCTCCTCGGCACCACCGAGGCGGCCGCGTTCTCCGCCCGTGTCTTCGACATCCAGGAGTGGTTGGCCCCGCACCTCGACCGGCTCCCAGCGGTCGAGGTGCTGGATGTGACGGTGGCCGTCCAGGACCCCTGCCACCTGCGGCACGTGCAGCGGGTCCACGAAGCGACCCGAGCCGTCCTGCGTCCCTTCGTGCGCCAGTTGGTCGAACTGAACGACGACGGGCTGTGTTGTGGGGCCGGCGGTGCCTACTCGGTGCTCGAGCCCGAGCTCGCGGGGCAGATCCGCCAACGGAAGGTAGAGGCCATCGCACGGGTCGAGCACGACCTGGTGGCATCGGCCAACCCGGGCTGCTCCCTTCACCTGGCCAATGCCGGCGTGCCCACGATCCATCCCATGCAGCTGGTCGATCGGGCGCTCCACGGCTGAACGAGGCCATTCCCACCCACGGTTCACGCCCTCGATGTCCGTTGGTTCTCGGCAAAAATCTGGGAACGGTGCACGACCCCTCGATAGGTTGACGGAGTGTCTGAACCGTTGACCCGTCAAGAGGTTGCCAAGGTCGCCGAGCTGGCCATGCTGGAGCTGAGCGAGGACGAACTGATCACGTTCACCGGCCAGTTGGCGGCCGTGCTGGAACACGCCCAGGACATCGACGATCTCGACGTGGGCGACGTGCCACCGACCAACCATCCGTACCCGCTGACCAACGTCTTTCGAGACGATGTCATCGAGGAACTCGACGACATCCGAACCGAGGTGTTGGCCGCGGCCCCCGAGTCCGAGGACGGCCAGTTCCGGGTGCCGCCGGCGCTCGGGGAGGAGGACTAGATGAGTGGGCACAGTGCACGGGCCCTCGCCGCGTCGGTGGCGAGCGGTGCCGTCTCGGCCGCCGAGGTGGTCGAGGAGTACCTGGGACGAATCGATGAGCGCGAGCACGAGGTCCACGCCTTCAACCTGGTGACGGCCGATGCTGCCCGGGCCGCGGCGGAGCAGATCGATCGCCGTGTTGCCGCCGGTGAAACCATCGGTCCGTTGGCCGGGGTCCCCATCGCGCTCAAGGACAATCTGTGCACTCGGGGGGTGGCCACCACGTGTTCGTCGAAGATCCTCGAGGGGTGGATCCCGCCCTATGACGCAACGGTCGTCGAACGTCTCGCTGCGGCTGGGGCCATCATGGTCGGCAAGACCAACCTGGACGAGTTCGCCATGGGTTCCTCGACCGAGAACTCGGCGTTCGGTCCCACTCGCAATCCCCTCGACCTCGATCGGGTACCGGGCGGATCATCCGGCGGTTCGGCCGCGGCGGTGGCCGCCGGCTTCGCTCCGTTGTCGCTCGGGTCCGACACCGGCGGTTCGATCCGCCAACCGGCAGCTTTGTGCGGGGTGGTGGGGATGAAGCCTTCGTACGGCACGGTCAGCCGCTACGGCTTGATCGCCTTTGCCAGCTCCCTCGACCAGATCGGCCCCTTCAGTCGCGACGTCGCCGACTCGGCGCTGCTCTTCGAGACCATCGCGGGCCACGACGGGCGTGATTCGACGTCCATCCCGGCGCCGCTCGAGCCGATCACGCCACGTCTGGATCGAGGGGTCGACGGGCTGCGAGTCGGCGTCGTGAGCGAACTGGCGGGTGGGACGCTGGAGGGCTTCCAACCCGAGGTCCTGGCCCAGACCCGTCGTGCAGCCGAAGCGCTGGCCGCGGCCGGCGCCGTGGTCGCCGATGTCTCGGTGCCGTCCACGATCTACGGCCTGTCGGCTTACTACGTGATCGCTCCAGCCGAGGCATCGTCCAACCTGGCCCGCTACGACGGCGTCCGGTACGGCCATCGCGAACCGGGTCGGGCCAACACTGCGGCCATGATGACGGCGTCGCGTACCCGAGGCTTCGGCGCCGAGGTGAAACGCCGCATCATGCTCGGGACCTATGGCTTGTCGGCCGGCTACCACGATGCCTTCTACGGCAAGGCGCAGCGAGTCCGGACGCTGATCATCCGCGATTTCGAGCGGGCCTATCGGGACTTCGACGTCTTGTTGTCGCCCACGTCCCCCTGCGTCGCCTTCCCGTTCGGGGCCAAGGCCGATCCATTGACCATGTACCTCAACGACGTGGCCACCATTCCGTCCAACCTGGCCGGGCACCCCGCCATTTCGGTGCCATTCGGGACGGGAGAGGACGGGATGCCGGTCGGGGTGCAGGTGATGGCGCCGATGCTGGGTGAACCGGTGATGTACCAGGTGGCCGCCGAACTGGAACGGGCCTCGACCGATGGGACAGGGGCATGAACGACTGGCAGCACAACGACACCCCGGTGTCCTCCACGATGCTCGATGCCTGGAGGGTGGACTCCGGCGTCCCGCCCGAGGACCTCGACCTCCCTGATGGGTGGGAGATGGTGATCGGTCTCGAGGTCCACGTCGAGTTGGCGACCCGAACCAAGATGTTCTCCCCGGCTCGGAACCATTTCGGAGGCGAGCCGAACACGATGGTGCATCCGGTCTGTCTCGGGCTGCCGGGCACGCTGCCGGTCGTCAACGGGCGAGCGGTCGAGTTGTCCATTCGCGTCGGTCTGGCCCTCAACTGCACGGTTCAGCGCTGCGTCTTCGCCCGGAAGAACTACTTCTATCCGGACATGCCCAAGGACTACCAGATCTCTCAGTACGACCGTCCGCTGAACATCAACGGTTGGATCGAACTCCCCTCGGGTCACCGGATCGGTATCGAGCGAGCCCACATGGAGGAGGACACCGGCAAGTCGACCCACGTGGGTGAGTCGGGCCGTATCCACGATGCCGGGTACTCGTTGGTCGACTACAACCGGGCCGGTGTCCCGCTGCTCGAGATCGTGTCCCATCCCGACATCCGGGGTCCCGAGGAGGCAAAGGCCTACGTTGCCGAACTCCAGGCCATCGTGGTCGCGGTAGGGGCCAGCGACGGCAAGTTCGAGGAAGGGTCGATGCGAGTCGACGCCAACGTGTCGGTTCGACCAGCGGGCTCCGACGAATTGCGAACGCGGTGCGAGATCAAGAACGTGAATTCGCTGCGGTCGTTGGGGCGTGCGATCCAGTACGAGGCCCGACGCCACGTCGATCTGTACCGCGCCGGCGATCGTCCCGTCCAGGAGACTCGGCACTGGGACGAGGAGGGAGGGCGAACCCGGGCTGGTCGTTCCAAGGAACAGGCCGAGGACTATCGCTACTTCGCCGATCCCGATCTGGTGCCCGTCGACCCTTCGCCGACGTGGGTCGAGGAGATCCGGGCCGCGCTGCCCCCGCTTCCGCGGGCCCGGCGTCAGGCGCTGATCGATGCAGGCGGTGATCCGGCGTCGTGTGCCATCGCCGTCGAGCGTGATCTGGATGGACTGGCCCTCGCCGTGTCGGCCGCCGGTGGCGACGTGCCTCGTTCGCTGGTCCACATCGTCAACAATCTGGTCGTCGATGGGGCGGCCGATCTCGATCCAACGGGTTTCGTCGAACTGGTGAGGATGGAGGCCGGAGGCGAGTTGACCTCGACCCAGGCCAAACAGATCCTGGGCGAGATGGTGAGCTCGGGTCGAGGGCCGGCCGAACTGGCCGTCGAACACGGCTTCGAAGCCATGGACAGCGGCGACCTCGAGTCGATGTTGGATGCCATCATCGCCGATCACCCGGACGAGTGGCAGCGATTCGTCGACGGCGAAGCCAAACTGCAGGGCGTGTTCACCGGACAGATCATGAAGGCGACCCAGGGCAAGGCCGATGGCAAGGTGGTCGCCCAACTGTTGGCCCAGAAGAAGGCCATCGCCACCCCCTGAACTGGTTCGTGCGAGCACCTTTGCGCCAGGGGCGGTAAACCGATGAGGTGGCTTGTGCGTCTGAGAGGGTGTGAACGTGGCAACCCTCGAGAACGGAGACAAGCGATCGTCGGCGACCAGAGCGCAGTGGCGTTCGCGGGCGGGGCGTTCCCGGACGGAGGAACCGGGTGCGCTCGACCTGGCACGACCCGATCTCTCGGCGCTGTATGCCGAGCACTACCGCGCCCTGGTCAAGCTCGCTTCGTTCTACGTCGACGATCGTGAGACCGCGGAGGAGGTCACGCAGGACGCGTTCGTCAAGATCCTGGGCGGCCCCTACCACATCGAACCGGGCAAGGAAGGTCCCTACCTCCGCTCTGCGGTCCTCAACGGAGCCCGGTCGGCGCTGAGGAAACGCCGTGTGCGCCGCGCCCACAAGCCCGAACCCCTGGCATTGGTCGGCGCGGCCGAGATCGGCGGCCTCCAGTCGGCCGAGCACGATCGAGTCCTCGCCGCGTTGCGGACCCTTCCCGAGCGTCAAGCGGCTGTTCTGGTGCTTCGCTTCTACCTCGACCTGAGCGAGGCCCAGATCGCCGAGACCCTCGACATCGCCCGAGGTTCGGTCAAGTCCCACACCCACCGAGGCTTGGCGAAACTGGCCAAGCTCCTGGAAGAAGCCCCGATCCAATGAACTCCGACGACGACATCGAACTCCCCCGTCTCTCCGATCGCGCCGACGCCCCTCCGGTCGATCCCGTGCTGGAGGATCCGGTGCTGGAGGTGACGGCCGAGCATCTGCGACGTGCCCTCACCTTCCGAGCTGACCAGATCGAACCCAGCAACGAGTCGTTTCTGGAACTCCGACAGCGACTCGACGACGGGCGACGGCGACCCGCCTCGCGTCCAACGAGATCCGGTCCTCGGTTGTTGGTTGCAGCCGCCCTGTTGATCGTCGGTGCACTGGGTGCTGCCACACTGGTTCGCCAGGTCAGCGAGTCGAGGATCGAGGCCGGTGGTCCCACCACGACGACCGCCTCCTCTCGCGACGAGGTGGTC
>CALACD010000400.1 GCA_937890445.1 uncultured Acidimicrobiia bacterium
CCTCACTGCTCGAACTGGACGGCGACGATGCCCGCCTGGTCTTCACCGTTCCCACACCCAATGCCACCGCAGTGATCCCCACCGCCGACGACGGAGTAGCAGTCGTCGGTCTCGACGGAAGACTGCAGCTCTTTGGGCCCGACGGCGTTCGAGATGTCACGGTCGAGACCGGAGCGCCCAGCTCCTACGTGATTGCCCTGGATCCGAGCGGTCGACGGCTCGCGATTGCCTCCGATGACGACACTGTCGCCGTGGTCGAGTTGGCGTCCGAGTCAGTCAACATGATCGAACGCACCGGGTCCGTCAGTAACCTCGGTTTTTCCTCCAGCGGGGATGTGCTCGCCATCACACAGCTCGACGGCACCATCCGGCTGTGGGACACCGGCATCGGTGCGTTCTCGGCGACGGTCGTGTCGGCGACGACTCGAACTCCCGACGGCGAGCCGGGCTGGTACGACGGCTCCACCTCGTCGTTGTGGACCACAACGGGCGACCAACTGATCGCCATCCCGTTGGATCCCGATATCTGGGTCGCTCGAGCGTGCGAACTGGTGGGGCGTGAGCTCACGCCACTGGAATGGGCGTTGTACGTGCCGGGCAAACGCGCCCAACAGGCGGTGTGCGGGTGACCAGGCGGCTTTCTGACGCCAGACAGTGAGCAGAAAGTGACTGACAAGGCCGTGGATCGATCGTCGTGGGCAACCCGAACCCTTCGGGACCAAGGAGCTCACCATGAACAAGTACTGGAGAACAATCGCGGCCACATCATGCGCCGGACTTCTGGCGGTCAGCTGCGGAGGCAACGACAACAACGATGCCACCGAGGATGCAGCCGCCGTCGACACGACTACTGAGGTTGTCGTGGCTGAGCCGGCCGAACCGCCGATCTCCCCCACTTGCGTTTCCACCGCGTCTCCGAACGCCGACGTCCCAGCAGGCGTCGTCGCCGCGTTCGATCGCGACGCCGGCCAACTCGCCGAGGGCCTCGCGATCGACGCTGGCGGCAACATCCTCATCACCTTCTCTCCCCTCGGTCAGATGCTGCGTGCCCAACCCGGTTCGGACTCGTTCGAGGTCGTGGGGGAGATCCCGGGTTGGACAGGCGAAGGGCTCGGTCTGCTTGGGTTGGCCATCGACGAGTCGGGAGACGTCTTTGCAGCTGCGCAATCGACCGGCTCGACAGGGGTCTGGCGCTTCGAGTGTGGGAGCGGCGAACCGACCCTGGTCGAAGGGACCGAAGTGTTGGGCGTGCCGAACAGCCTCGTCTTCGATGACGACGGCAACCTCTTCGTCACGGACTCGAACTCTGGCAGCCAGGGTGATCAGGCACTCGGGGCGATCTGGCGCATCGGCACCGACGGTTCGGTGGTCAAGTGGTTGGAGGACCCGATCCTCGGCGGCACCGATCCATTCGGCCTCGGACCGCTCGGCGCCAACGGCATTGCGTTCGACGCCGGAGCCTTCGTCGTCGCCACCACCGACACGAACCAGATTCTCACCGTCGAGATGCTCGATGACGGCACGCCAGGAGCCATCACCGTGGTGGCCGGAGAACCGAATGTCTTCGCTCCCGACGGTCTCGCGATCGACGCCGGAGGCAACATCTACATCGCCATGGCAGGGCCGAGTGCGATCGCTTTGCTGAGTCCCGACGGTGCGGTGCAAGAGGTTGCACAGGGGGCGAAGGACGGGCTCGACCTACCGGCGAACGTCGCTCTTGCGACCCGAGCCGATGGCAGCAGCGTGATCTACGCCACCAACGTCGCTATCTTCCCCGACTTCGGCACCGGCATCGGCCCAGCGCTGGTTGCAGTCGATCCCCTTTCTGCGGATTGAGGAGCGAAGCGTCGAGATCCAGTCGCCACTGCGTTAGGCCAACGACCGGATTTCGAGGCATTCCCAGCCGAGGGCCGTGACACGATTCGTCTCGAAGGTCCCTGGCGGGATGGGATTGTTGGTCCGCTGAAATAGTTGAGTTCGCTTGGTCGTGATCAAGAATCCTCGGGAGATGCCGGGCCGGGCGGACCAACGGCACCACCCATCGATCGCGGTGCACCGGGATCGCCGGCGCGATCCATGACGTTGAGATACAACATGTCAACGAACGTTGGGTTGTCGAGGGTGCTGTAGGTGTCGACGAACTCGGGTGAGTTGATGAAGTACCTGGCCATGTCACGCAAGGACAGTCCGGTGTTGGCTCGGTCAACCAGTAAGCGTGGCCGCCAGCGTCGGGTTGACGGTTGAACACCCCCAGGTGGCGTGCGGTTCTGGGACGAACAACTCGACAACGGCACGGACCGCTCACTCGTCGTGCTCCAGTTCTCCGAATCACCCGAATTCAGAACCCTCACCGGCACCAACTGACAACCCTGTCGAAGCACCCGATAGCGCCGCCCAGAATCACGAACCGCCGACTGCCCGGACCGCTCGGTATCGGCCCTACTGAAGTGCCCGATAATCGCGTCGTCGGAACGAGCATCTGGCCGAGC
>CALACD010000401.1 GCA_937890445.1 uncultured Acidimicrobiia bacterium
GGCGCGCCAGTACGTGGAAGCCGGCGACTTTCGGCGGCTTCACACGCGCGCCGATCGGGTGGGGCCCGATCACAGCTTCTCTGCACTCATCACCCCTGAGGTGCGGCTCCTCGCGTTGGACACCGTCAATC
This sequence comes from uncultured Acidimicrobiia bacterium, assembly GCA_937890445.1. Classification (GTDB taxonomy): domain Bacteria; phylum Actinomycetota; class Acidimicrobiia; order Acidimicrobiales; family SZUA-35; genus JAHECQ01. Next base: position 132 of record CALACD010000401.1, read on the forward strand.
CCCACGGCGGGTGGCAGGGTTCGCTTTCGGCCGACCAGCTGTCTTGGATGGATCGGCTCTTCGACGAGACGGACGAGCCCTATGTGATCGTGGCCTCGCATCATCCGTCGTGGAATCTGATCAACGGCTACGTTCCTTCGGGTGTCGAGCCGAGGGTGCTTGGCGCTCAGGTCATCGAGTCACTACTCGACGAGACGCGGGTCATCGCCTGGCTTTCCGGTCACGTTCATCGACACGCCATCACCGAACACCGCCGAGAGGGCCGCCTTCTTCCCGAGTTCACCTCCGCATCGCTCATCGATTGGCCGCAGCAGTCCCGGCTTCTCGAGATTGATCGTGACCTGGATGGCACGCTCGTCTTGACCTCGATGGCGATCGATCATGGTGGACCGGCGTCGGCGCCGAGATGGGATCTGCGCGACCCTCGCCAACTGGCCGGGCTCTCACGCACGATCTCTCGAAACATCCCTGGCGTCCGGGAGCAGATCACCAGATTCAACCAGACCGCTGTAGCCGGGCAGCGCCCGGCGGTGTTCGGCATCCGAGTCCCGGATGCAGCGCTTGGCCGATAGCGCAGCCAGAGGGGGTTTCGGCCCCGGATGTGGTGCGAACGACACACTGCGTCGACAGTGTCGTTGCGATGTCGACGCCGATCGGTGTTGAATGCTGGGTCCCTCGATCATTGGTTTCTCCAACCATGCCGACCTCCTCGACCATGCATCCCTTTGGCGACTGGCCCCGTCCACTGGCGTTCGCTCTGTCGGGAGGTGGCGCGTTCGGCTCGGTGCACGTAGGCATGCTCCGTGCGCTGCTCGAACGGGGAGTTCGTCCTGACCTTGTCGTGGGTACGTCGGTGGGAGCCCTTCACGGCGCGTTGCTTGCCGAAGACGTCGACGGGGCAGTCGAACGACTCGACTGGCTGTGGCGTGGAATGGATCGTCGGGCGTTGTTCGGCGGGCGGATCACCCTGGCCAAGAGCCTCGTGCGGACTCGAACGATGTCCGACCATCGGCGGCTCGATGCACTGATCAGGGCGCACCTGCATGCCGAACGATTCGAGGACCTCGACCTCCCGTTCGCTGCGGTCGTCACCGACGCACTTTCCGGTGAACCCGACTTGGTTCAGAACGGTGCGGTGCGCCCCGCCCTACTGGCAAGCGCAGCGGTTCCGGGGATCTTCCCGCCGGTCGAGATCGAGGGACGTCTCTACATCGACGGGGGCGTGAGTGCGAACGTCCCGATTCGGCAAGCCATCAGTTTTGGTGCTGCCAGCGTGATTGCGCTCGATGCCACTCCTGTCGCCTTCAGTAGCTCTCGTCCGAGGTCGTTCTCGGGCGGTCTCATCCATTCGATGTCGTTGATGTTGCGCAATCAGCGGTCGAACGCCGTGGAAGAGCTCGCTCATCGTTATCGAATCGCCGTGATGCCGAGTCCGACACCGCCTGACTTGGGCTCGTTCAACTTCGATCGAACAGACGAACTGCTGCAATCGAGCCATGCGGCTTCGAGCGCAGTGCTGGACGAGTGGAGTGTCAACTCCGACCGACTGTGACCAGTTGGCGAGCGTTGGAGCGTGTCAGACCGGCGATTCTCGAGGCGGCGCATCGTTCATAGACTTCGATGAGTTGGTCGCCGATCGCGCTCCAGGTTCGGCCTTCGGTTCGAGCCCGCCCTGCTCGTCCCATGTCGGTACGCCGCTCCGGGTTGTCGACCAACGCCCGTACCGGCCCCTCGAACCCGTCGTCGGGCTGGACCAACAGGCCGGTCTTGCCGTCCTCGACAAGGTCGAGGGGTCCTCCACGGGCAGGCGCTATGACCGGTAGCGCGCACGCCATAGCTTCTTGAATGGACTGGCAGAAGGTCTCATGTTCGCCCGTGTGTACGAACAGATCGAACGACGCGAGTGCGGTGGCAAGGTCGGCTCCCCGCAACATGCCGGTGAAGTGAGCATTCGGCAGAGCGGCTTCGAACTCGGGCCGAGCGGGCCCGTCGCCGACGATGACCACGGCGACGTCGCGCCAACCATCGACGAGGTGGAGTCGATCGACACGCTTCTCTCTTGAAAGTCGGCCCATGTAGCCGACGATGGCGGGCGTCCGGTCGCGTGGTGAGTAGCCGCAGAACACCCGGTCGCGGAAGATCTGCGACCGACGCTCCGGTGTGAAGAGATCAAGGTCCACACCACGGCCCCAGAGTCCGACCCGCGGAATTCCGTTGGCTTTCAACATTGCTGCTGTTGCGGTGGAGGGGGCGAGGTTGACATCAGCCAGGCGGTGGATGCGGCGCAACCACCACCAGAGGCCGGCTGACGCGCCACCCAGCCCGTAGGTCGTTGCGAAACCGGCGTAGTCGGTTTGGAAGACTGCAACGATCGGCAGCTGACGACGGGCCGCGATCGTTGCCACTCGTGCACCCAAGGCCACGGGTGCGGCCAGATGGACCACATCCGGCTGGAATCGATCGATTGCCTCCTGCACCGCGGCGGTTGATGGCAACCCCACGGGTAGATCCCGATAGCAGGGGAGGGAGCGGCTCGGCGTTCTGATCACTCCAGCATCGGAAGGCCCCGGAGAGGGGGCAATCACGAGAACCTCATGTCCACGGAAACGGAGGTGTTGCTCGACCCGGGCCACCGAGTTGGCGACGCCGTTGACGGCCGGCGCGTAGCTCTCCGCCGCGATCAGGATTCGCATGCGAACTGGGCTGAAGCGAGTTGTCGCCATATCGATGACCCTGATGCCTGCAGTTGACATTGCCATCACGACGAGGTGGACGGCCGTCAACGACGCAAAGAACATCAATGTCATCTTGCTCCGGATCGACGTCGATGGGTGGCGCGGTTCATGGCCAGCCTTCTGGTTGCTGGGCGGCGAGGGCTCGTGCCAGGTGATAGGCGACAGGCAAGGGGTAGGTTGGACGGTGTGCGGGAACTCGAGTTCAAATGTGTCGTCGGCGCCGGCTTCGAGCTGCGGCCGGAACGTCTCACGGTTCCAGGAGGGACGTTGGTGTCCCGGCAAACCCGGAGAATCCACGATGAGTACCTGGACACCGAAGATCTACGTCTGGCACGTTGGGGCGTCACCGTCCGTTGGCGCAACGGCGACGGATGGACGGTGAAGCTTCCCCGAACGACGACCGTGTCGAGCGTGCTGGATCGGGACGAGGTTCATTTCGAGGGAGAGCGGGCGATGTTGCCGGACGAGGTCGTCGGAGTGGTCGTACCGTTCTCCCGCCACCAGCCGTTGGTCGACATCGCGCAGATCGACACGAGCCGAACGGCCTGGTCCTGGCGGCGCGCCGATGGAAGTCTTGCCGGCGAATTGGTCGACGATCACGTCGTCGGCACGACACGGCGGGGCGAGGTGTCGTTCCGAGAGATCGAGTTCGAGCTCGGCGCAGGCACGGACCCCGCAGTTCTGTCGGCGATCGTGGAATCACTCGGAGTAGATCGTCACGCGGCGGCCGTCCCGAAGTTGGTCCGACTGTTGGGTGACGAAGCTGCTCGGCCCAGCGACGTGGTGTCTCTCGAAGTGCCAGGAGATCCGACCGCAGCCGATGTGATCCACGCCGCCATCACTGCATCGGTGCGGCAGTTGCTCCTGCAGATCCCGGCGGCTCGGTTGGGTGTCGACTCCGTCGGTGTCCACCAGGCGCGGGTTGCGACCCGCCGTCTCCGGTCCGATCTGCGCACCTTCGCTCCTCTGCTCGACAAGGACTGGGCCAGGGAGCTGCGTCGGGAGTTGGGTTGGCTTGCGAGCGAACTCGGCGCAGTCCGCGATGGCGACGTCCTCGAAGAACACCTCGCCGCTGCCATCAGCGCGAATCCCGAGATCGGCGCCGATGGTGGCGCCGAGGTACTCGGTTGTCTGGCTCGTCAGCGCCAACAGAGTCGCCAGTCCCTTCTGTTCCATCTGGCCGATGGCCGTGCGGTCACGCTGTTCGATCATCTCGTCGATGCTGCAGCCAATCCCCGCATCCGAAAGCGTGCATACAAACAGCCGGTGAACGCGCTGCTACCGCCACTTGTCCTGAAGCTGTGGGTCGCTGTTCGTGCCGGCGTCGAACAGCTTGCGTCGCCCCCGCTCGAAGTCGAGTTGCACGAGGTGAGGATCCTCGCCAAACGCGCTCGTTATGGGGCCGAAGCCGTCAGCCCCGCGACCGGCAAGGACGCTCGCAAGTTCGCCATGGCGGCAGCGTCGGTCCAAGACCGTCTCGGTGAACTTCACGACAGCGTCGTAGCTGCCCAGTGGTTGGAACATGCGGCGACAACCGACCTGAGTCCGACGGGAGCCTTCGCCGCCGGCAGGCTTGCCCAACAGCTACGAGGCCAAGCAGCCACCGACTCCCCGAACTGGAGAGCGAGCTACGACCAGATGCAACATCGGACCCGCTGGCTCTCGAACGACATTGGGTCGGCCCGATAGCGACGGTTGGATCTCGTCTCGTCGGGCCGAGGTCGATGGGGTCGGCCGTGGCTCTCGGGAATCGACCCGCTTCAGCCACGTGGGGCTGGCAGATCGAAGCGTTCCCGCTGACGAACTCGAGGCCACGGTCGAGGTCTGGGCCGAGAAGGTGTCCCGCAATCGGCCATTGCGGTCAGGAGGTCTTGGTCAGCGCCTTGAACTCCGATGATTCGGAGAACTGCAACACGACGAGCGACCGCGGGGTTCCCGTGTCGAGCTGCCCGGTCCAGTAGCCAATGCCGGCCGTGTCGCCTTCGCGGTCCATCACGTTGCGGTACAACAGCGCAACGAATCCGGCGTTGTCCAGGTTTCGGTAGGTGTCGAGGAACTCTGGAGAGCCGATGAAGAAGTTCGCGATGTTCCTCAATCCCGAACCGTTGTTGGCTCGACCGACCCAGTAGGCATGACCGGCCGCATCGGGATGGCGATTGAAGACTGCCATGTACAGACGAGCGACCGAGCCCTCGATCCCCGACATCGCAGCGTAGGCGCCGGTCAGTTCCCGAGATCCGACCGCAGGTGTGGTGGGCTCTGCTGTCAGCTTCTGGATCCGGTTGTTGAGGGTGTCGGCGACGTAGAGGTTGCCAGCAGCATCGAACGCCACCCCGGACGGGCCGAGGAGTTGATTGGCGGCCGATCCGGCACCGTTGCCTCCGGCGACGGTGCTGACCACGTTGCCCGTGTCGACCTTCTGCACTCGATGGTTGCCCTGGTCGGTGATGTACAGGTTGCCGTCGCCGTCGACGGTGAGGCCGACTGGGAAGCTGAGTTGGTTGGGAGCGGATCCGAGACCGTTGCCGCCGGCGACGGTGGTGACGACGTTGTTGCTGTCGATTCTCCGCACTCGATGACCGTTGTTCTCGGCGACATAGAGGTTGCCGTCGCCGTCGAGGGCCACCCCGACCGGGGCGTCGAGTTGGTTGGGAGCTGATCCGAAGCCGTTGCCGCCGGCGACGGTGGTGACGACGTCGTTGGTGTCGACCTTCTGCACCCGGGCGTTGCCGAAGTCGGCGATGTAGAGGTTGCCATCGTCATCAACCGTGACCGCGTACGGGTTGTCGAGCTGGTTCGCTGCCGATCCAAGGTTGTTGCCGCCGGCGACGGTGGTGACGACGTCGTTGGTGTCGACCTTCTGGACCCGATGGTTGAAGGTGTCGGCGATGTAGAGGTTGCCGTCGACATCGATGGCGAGCCCAGCCGGGTCGCTGAGTTGGTTGGCGCCGGAGCCCGGGCCGTTGCCGCCGGCGACGGTGGTGACGACGTCGTTGGTGTCGACCTTCCGGACTCGATGGTTGTCGCGGTCGCTGATGTACAGGTTGCCATCGCCATCCGCCGCCACGGCGAATGGGGCGACGAGTGAACCGGTGGTGACGGTGGTGACCGGTTCCGTTCCGGTCACTGCTCCCACCGGCGTCGTGCCCGCCATCGAGGCAAGCACCGCGACCACCATGGCAACAAGTATTCAACGACGTTTCATGGGGAGAGAATCGGCGATGCCTGCTTCTGTGGGATAGGTACTTCGCACCTACCGCCGGCTTCGACCTCGGGGCTGGTTCGACTCGAGCGACCGGGTCCTCGGCCGCCGTGGGCAGTTGCGTCCAGCAGCCAAAAGAAGCTTAGATGGTCGAACGAACTGGCTCGACGAGAATTCGCGCTTCGACATGGACAACGATGCGCAGCAGGGTGAGAGCCCCGAGAGCGGGTCGGCTTCATCGGCCTGGGCACCATGGGCAAGCCGATGGCGTTGAACGTCCGTTCAGAACAAGCGCACCTGATGCCCGGTCGCAAATGTGGGTAGCAAGAAGAGCGAGAAGGAGACACGATCATGACCATCTCGACGGTTCCCGAACCGGATGTCAACAACGAATGGCGGCGAGAGACGCCCGGAGCCGAGGGCTGGACCCGGTCGGCCCGGCCAGAGTCGGCCGACAAGTTCTTCATGGTCTCCGCCGATGGACACGTGCAAGAACCGCGTGACTTCCTTGTTGCCCGACTGCCGAAGAAGTATCACGACCGTGTCCCGACGATCGCGGTCGACGCCAAGGGCGACCAGTTCCAGAAGACCGAGGGCTTTCGCCCGGCCAAATTGAACTGGGTCGAGCCGCTGGAAGGCCATGAGCAACTTCGCAACAGGGCCGGACGGGTCCCGCAGGACCGGCTGGCCGAGCTCGCCCTCGATGGCTGTGACGCCGAGGTGCTCTTCCCGAACAAGGGCCTCACGGTCTGGGCGACGCCCGATGCCGAGTTCAGCCAGGCGATGTGCCGGGCCTACAACGAGTGGGTTTGGGAGGACTACGCGAGCTTCAACGAGCAGCTGGCGCCGATGGCAGCGATTGCCCCCGCGGCGATGGACGCAGCGATCGCGGAGGTTGAACGGTGCGCTGCTCTCGGCTTCAAGGGGCTGGCCCTCCCGTGCAAGCCGGTTTTCGGCCCGCCCAACGCCGACGAACTCAACTACAACCTCAAGGAGTTGGACAGGTTCTGGAGTTGCGTCGAGGAGATCGGTCTGCCGGTCACCTTCCACGTGGGTACGGGCAGGGATCCACGAGCCGCCCGAGGTCGCGGCGGCGCCTTGATCAACTACACGGTCCATGGCCTGTCGCCGGGCATCGAACCGCTGGTGAATCTCTGTGCCTCCGGCGTGGCCCAAGAACATCCACGGCTCAGGTTCGGCGTCATCGAAGGTGGGATCGGTTGGATCCCCTGGACGCTGCAGGCCATGGACGAGGCCTATCTCAAGCATCACATGTGGGTGCGACCGAAGCTCGACATGATGCCCAGCGACTATTTCCGGAGGCAGGGCTTCGCCAGCTTCCAGGATGACAAGGTCGGCCTCGATCTCGCCCGCGAGCACAACCTCGTCCCGAACTTCCTGTGGGCCAACGACTTCCCTCACCACGAAGGATCCTGGCCATATTCTGCGCAGGCGATCGAGCGCACGATGGGGCAGCTCGATGATGCCGAACGAGCCCAGATCCTCGGTCTGAATGCCGCTCGGATCTTCGCACTGCCGGTTCCCGAGCGGTACCTGAACCACGCGGACGCGACAGCCGTGGCCAAAACCGTGGGCACCCGATCCTGATTCGCCGGGAAACGATCTCGATTCGTGCGTTCACCGATGAGGGTGTTCACGACACCCGTCTGCGAGCACAGCGGCCGAAGACCGAGATGGCCAATTCGGAGAGGCCGCTCTGATCACAGGATCTGAGAGAGGAACGCCTGGGTCCGGGGTTCGCTCGGGTTGGTGAAGAAGTGTTCCGGCGTGCCGACTTCGACAACCTCGCCCGAGGCCATGAACACCACGCGGTCGGCGACCTGTCGAGCGAAGTTCATCTCGTGGGTCACCACCACCATGGTCATGCCCTCGCGAGCGAGGTCGGTCATGACTTCCAGTACTTCGTTGATCATCTCGGGGTCGAGGGCGGAGGTTGGTTCGTCGAACAGCATGAGCTTGGGCTCCATCGCGAGCGAGCGAGCGATGGCTACTCGCTGTTGCTGACCGCCGGACAATTGGCCCGGTCGCTTGTGTGCCTGCTCGGGGATCTGTACCCGTTCGAGCAGCTCCATCGCTTTTGCTTCGGCTGCCGCTCGGGTCTGGCCCCGCACCAAACGCGGACTCAACGTGATGTTGTCGAGAACAGTGAGGTGGGGGTAGAGATTGAACTGTTGGAACACCATGCCCGTCTCGCGTCGGATGGCTTGGATGTTCCGCACGTCGTCGGAGAGCTCGATTCCGTCGACGACGATCCGGCCGACGTCGTGGGTCTCGAGCCGATTGACGCATCGGATCATCGTCGACTTGCCCGATCCGGACGGGCCGATGACGACCAGCACTTCCTGTCGGGCCACCTTCAGGTTGATGTTGGTGAGCGCCGCGAAGTCACCGAAGAACTTCGATACACCGACCAGTTCGACCATCGGTGCATCGCCGTTCGCCAGTTGTGAGGCATCAGCGAACACCGACGGATCAGCAGACCCATCGGTATCGGTTGGCTTGTTCATCGTTCACCCACTCCGAGTTTGGTTTCGAGTCGCTGGCTCTCTCTGGACATCGTGTACGAGCCGGCCCAAAAGATCAGCAGGACGAACACGAGCGTCTCCGCGATCAGGCCCTGACCGCGGAAGTCGGCTTGCGCAGTCGACGCTTCTGCACCACCCAGGAGATCAGTCAATCCCATCGCCGCTCCGGCCAATGTCGTGTCCTTGAAGAGACTGATGAACTGTCCGACCAGGGCGGGAATGACGTTGCGGATCGCTTGGGGCAACACGATGCGTGTGATGATCGGAATCGGCGTGAGCCCGTTGGCCTTGCCGGCTTCGATCTGACCGGGCGGCACCGACTGCAGGCCACCGCGAACGATCTCCGCGATGTACGCCGAGGTGAACAACACGAAGATGACGATGGCACGAACGACTTTGCCTGGGGCCAGAGAGTTCGGGATGAAGAAGCCGAGGGCGACGTTGGCCATCAACAACAGACCAATGAGCGGAACGCCGCGAAACAACTCGATGTAGCCCGTCGACAGCCACCGGAGGATCGGATACTCCGACCGTCGGGCCAACGCCAGGAGCACGCCGATCGGGAAACACAGCGCGATCGAGATCGTTGCCAAGGAGAGGTTGAGTACCATGCCACCCCAGCTGTTCCAGCTGAGCCCGGCGTTCAACAACCAGATCCCGGCCAGAGTGAGGAACAGGACACCGACCACGACAGGGACAGCGGACATGCCTCCGGGCACAGCTCGACCCGCCATGTTTCCGGCCACAGCGGCGACGATCGCTCCCGCCGCCACCAGCAGTGGCCCGATCGTCGTCGTCAGGGCCAAGAGCAGAGCAACCGTGACGACCAGCGGCCACAGCCGCGACCCGAGATCGACCAACCGGTCTCGACCGGCGAGCGACACGGCTCGTGACGGATCGTCGTCGATTCGGCCGGCGCTGAATCCACCGATGAAGCCGGCGATGAGGGCGAGCCCGACGACCACCACAACGAGCCGCCACAAGTGTTCCTCGGGCCACGAACCGGTCAGGTAGAGCGAGAGGTTCTCCCGAACGATCTGCCATCGACCGGTGACGAAGACGAAGCGGAGGAACCGGAAACCGGCGATCAGGATGATCGTGCCCGCCACCACGGTGACGACTCCGTCGAGCCGCGAGCGGAACAGATTCTTCTTCAACCACGTCGAGACGGAGCCCGATGGGGACGGCGACCACAACGGTGGGTCGGTGGGTTGGTCTGCGGCGGTTGGTGCAGTGTCGGTCATCAGTGGATTCGCAGACGTCGGTTGAAGAAGTTGACCACGGCAGAGATGGACAGCGATGCGATGAGGTACAGCAGCATCATCAAGAGGTACGCGGGGACAGCGGGCGAGCGATTGCCGATGGTGGTCGACGTGACTTTGGTGAGTTCGAAGTAGCTGATCACGAAGCCGAGCGACGAGTTCTTCAGCAGGTTCAGATACTGATTGCCGAGCGGTGGCAAGGCGATGCGTGTTGCCTGCGGCAGGATCACGAACCGCATTCGCTGCACCGGCGAGAGGGCCATCGCCATCGATGCCTCGGCTTGGCCTCGAGGAACGGCCTGGATGGAGCCTCGTACGATCTCGGCGATGTGGCTGGCGGTGTAGATCACCAGGGCGATCAGCAGAGCGAAGTACTCCGGCTGCAGCGTGATGCCGCCGACGACTCGGCGGCCATCCACCATCGGGGTCGTGACACCGATGCCGAGCAGGAAGGCGGTCCAGAACATCACCAGCACGAATACCGGAGCCGTCCACCAGAACACATTCGGTGCCTCGCCGTACTGGTCGAGACGGGACAACCGCCACCGCCGGATCAGCCAGGCCACGAGGCCGGCCAGTGCGGCGGACGCAAGCACGTTCACGATGGCACCCGTGAACCAGGGACCCGAAGTTCCTCGCGTGTTGGCGATCACCAGCCCGCTGAGCTCCCACGATTCCTGAACCGAGGGAAGGGCGGAGAGAACGAGGGCCAAGTAGGCGAAGACCACGATGCCGAGGAGCGGGATGTTGCGAATCGACTCCACGAAGATTCGGCTCAGATTACGGACCAACCAGTTGCCCGAGAGCCGACCGATGCCGACCAGAACGCCGAGGATCGTTGCCAGGACGATGCCGAGTATGGCCACCCGGAGCGTGTTGAGCGCCCCTTGGACCATCGCCGATTGCACCGACTGCGTCGAGCGGAACTCGTTGGCCGGAATCTCGAAACTCGCCGGCTGTTTGAGGAAATCGAGCCCGACAGGGACACCCAGGTTCGCGCTGTTCACCCGGACGTTGTTCGCCAGGATGGCGATCAGGGTGACGACCAGGGCAAGAGCGACGAGCTGGAATGCCCAGGCCAGGAACCGCACGTTGCGCCAGATGGGCGGCTTTGCAGTTGGTGTCACAAACACTCCTCACCCGGAATCGAGGGACGGGCACCCAGGTCAACGCTCGGAGAATCACTCCCTGCGCCCGAGCTCGGTCGGGCGCAGGGATCGGGATTCATGCAGGAAACGAGAGCCAGGCTCAGCGATACGGAGGGGCGTACAGCAGGCCACCGTCGAACCACAGGGCGTTCTCGCCACGGGCAAGCCCGAGCGGTGCGATGTGGGTATCGAAGATCTCGCCGTAGTTGCCGACCTGGCTGATGACCTGGTAGTTGGCGTCGACCGGAAGGCCGAGGCCCGGGTCGAGCGTTGCTCCGTCCACCTCGACACCGAGGAACGTGAGGATCGATGGGTTCTCGGAGGTCAGGAAGTCATCGACGTTGGCCGACGTGATGCCGAACTCTTCGGCCTGGATCGTGGCGAACACGGCCCAGTTCACGGCCTGTGCCCAAGCGGTGTCACCGTCGCGGACTGCGGGAGCCAACGGCTCCTTGGAGAACACGTCGGGGAGGATGGTCAGCGAATCCGGTCCATCGGGGAACGCCGAGCGGAGGCCGGAGAGCTGTGAAACATCAGAGGACCAACCGTCGCAACGACCGGCGATGAATGCTTCCTGGATCAGGTCCGTGCTCTCGAACGAGAGCACTTCGCCGTCGATTCCGAGACGAGCGAACTCGTTGGCCACATTGCCTTCGGTCGTCGTGCCGGACGCCACGCAGACGACGGTGCCGTCCATGTCGGAGACCGACGCGATGCCCGAATCGGCAGCGACCATCATGCCCTGCCCGTCGTAGAAGTTCGGCTGGAGGAAGGTGGCGCCTTCGCCACCGTCTCGGCTGGCCGTCCAGGTCGTGTTGCGAACGAGCACGTCGATCTCGCCGGACTGCAGTGCGGTGAAACGATCGGCGGTCTCGAGATCGATGAACTCGACGGCATCAGCATCACCGAGAACCGCCGCTGCGATGGCTCGGCAGAAGTCGTTGTCGAAGCCTTCGTGGGTGCCGTCGTTCTGGAGCACGGCGAAGCCCGGAAGGGCGTCGCGGGTTCCGCAGCGAACGACGCCTGCAGCCAGGACAGCGTCCAGGGTGCCGCCTTCGTCCTGGACGAGCTGGACGACTTCTTCTTCGGTGTCGGCGTCGTCGCTCGGTTCACCTTCGTCGCTGGTCTCACCGGCATCGTCTGCGGGGGCAGCCGAATCCGTGTTCGCATTGTCGGTAGTGCTGCTCGTGCATGCGCCGGCTGCCAGCACAATCGCCAGCAGCAGAGCCAATAGCTTGCTCATACTCGTCATTGAAGGGCCTCCCTGTTTGCGGTGAAGTGTCGTACGACACGTTCCCGCCGAACCTATGCAGCGAACCGTTCGCCCGTGAAGGAATGGCAGCAATGCTTGACAAAGGCTTTACATCTTTCCGTTCGCTGACTTCGATTCGGACTGATACCGACGAGGCGGTTGGCTGCATCGCCGATCTAGAGTCGTGGAAGCATGACTGGAGTAGTGCGGTGATCCGGATTCTCGTCGTCGATGACGACCCGAGAATCTCTGCCGCGCTGGTCGATGCGCTTCGCCGGAGCGACTACGACGTGACAGCGGCGGCGACCGCTGCCGACGCCCTGGCGGCCGATCCGGTCGACCTCGTCCTTCTCGACCTCGGCCTTCCGGACATGGACGGGCTCGAGCTCTGCAACCAACTGCGGAAGGTGCGCAATGTTCCCATCATCGCCGTCACCGCAAAGGGTGCACCGAGCGAACGGCTGGAGGGCTTCCACCGGGGGGTCGACGACTACGTGGTCAAACCGTTCTCGATCCTCGAACTCGAGGCTCGCATCGAGGCCGTGCTCCGCCGAACAGGGCTCGGTTCCACGATCACCGAACCGATCGAGGTCGACACGTTGTGGATCGACGAAGCCGGCCACACCGTGACCATCGATGGACGGCCAGTTCACTTGTCTCGCAAGGAGTTCGAGTTGCTGGCCGTCCTCG
>CALACD010000402.1 GCA_937890445.1 uncultured Acidimicrobiia bacterium
TCGAAGCGCCGTGAGAGGCGTGCGAAGCTGATGCGATGCATCGGCCACGAACTCTCGTTGTTGACCGAGCAACCGATCCAGACGGCTCGCCATGGTGTTCATGGTCTCCCCCAGTACCAGCAGTTCCTCAGGCGCAGCCGAGTCGGGAGCTGCACGAGCCAGATCTCCGCCCGCAAACCGTTCCGCCGTTGTCTGTAGCCGCCGGATCGGCTGCGTCAGCCAGCGGGCCATGGCCCACCCCATACCGGCCACGGCGATCAGTACGACCACGGCAACGGCGGCCAAAGCCAGCCAGAAACGGTGGATCTGAGCGGCCACGTCATCGGTGTCGAGCGTGAGACGCACGGCACCGTGCACGTTGCCACCCGATGCGACCGGCACCGCCACATACAGGAGATCGGTCCCGAGAGTGGTCGAGGGTCGTACTCCCACTGATCGGCTACCGGCCAGGGCCTCGATGATCTCGGGACGTGTCGAGTAGTCCCGATCGACACCGAGTGTGGTGTCGATGATCGTGATGCCCCGTCGGTCCACGGCCACCACCCGTGCCCCTGTGCTACGGCTGTAGTCGGCGGCCGGGCCCGGATCGGGGAACGCACCCCTCTCGAGCGCGTCCTCGTAGATGGTGGCCAGTACGTTGGCATCACGTTCGACCGCGGCTGAGAGCCGGTCCATCTCCCGCTGTTGGAACACGACGGCCAGTGGAACCTCGAGCAGGAGCAGCACCACCGCCGCCACGCTCAGATAGCTGAGGAGCAGTCTTCTGGTCATCCCGACTCGCGCCTGTCACTCAGGGCGAACCCGACGCCACGTACGGTCTCGATGAGGTCTGGTCGGAGCTTCTTTCGCAGCGAGGCCACATGGACATCGAGGGTCTTCGTCGAACCCCACCAGTGCTCGTCCCAGACTTCGCTCAAGATGGTCTCCCGCGCCCGCACGGTGCCGGGCTCCGACGCCAGATAGACGAGGAGATCGAACTCCTTGGGGGTGAGCGATACCGGGGTCGAGTCACAGACCACCTTGCGAGTTCGGCGATTGATGTGGAGATCCCCGACCACCATCATCTCCGGTTCGTCCAGGGCGGCCCCGAGGTCCCTGCCGTCGTCGGCCGAAGTCCGGCGCAAGACAGCACGAACCCGAGCCGCCAACTCGCGAAACCCGAAAGGTTTCACCACGTAGTCATCGGCCCCGAGCTCGAGCAAGGTTACCCGGTCGATCTCATCACCGCGGGCGCTGACCACGATGATGGGAACATCGGACCGCGCCCGAAGCTCCCGGCACACCACCCGACCGTCGACATCGGGCAATCCGAGATCGAGCAAGACCAGATCGGCGGCATCGGCGGCGAGGGCTTCGGCACCGGATTCGACCAGGTCGACCACGAACCCCTCCCGGCGCAACCCCTGGCACAATGGCTCCGAGATCGAGGGATCGTCTTCCACCACCAGCAACCGCATGGCTCCAGCGTGTCACCTCGACGAGGGAAACGTCGCGGTCTTTGCCATCCCTTAACTCTTGGCTTGCGGTTGCCTTGCCATCGACTCCCTACGTTGGGCGATACGGCTCGGTGCCTTCGAGCGCTCACCGGGACTCCGGGAGCCGGAACTCCATGAAAGGGAGGAACACATCGTGCAACGCAGGACCGCACTCGTCTCCGCTGGCACCATCGCCGTGGTCGTCCTCACGGGCGCCGCAGCCGTGGGGGCCAACATCGGAATTCTGTCGACGGCCGGGGACACATCGCTCGGGCAACTGAGCGCCGTGACCGACGTCGACTCGACCGCACCCCCGTCCTCGCCGTCACAGGCCGTCAACCCCGACGCATCGACAGACTCGACCACGGTGCGATCGCAGGACTTCGTCGTCGACGCTGCCGGATCGGTGCAAGTGGAGATCACGAACGACACACTCCGACTCGGATCGGTGAGCCCCGCCGACGGTTGGACCTGGTCCAGCGGTCAGAGCTCCGACAGTGAGCTCGTCGTCGTCTTCGATCACGGCGACCTGTCCCTCGAGTTCATCGCAACCTTGGCCAGCGACGGAACCGTGTCGGCCCGAGTTGCCGGGCCGACCGTCACACAACCTGCAGGCGCCGCCGGATCGTCGATCACGACGCCGACGACCTCGCCGACCGTGACCTACGACGACCAGTATGACGATCACGGCGAGTCGTACGACCACGACGACTCCGGGGACCACGACGAGTCCGATGACCCCGACGACCACCAC
>CALACD010000403.1 GCA_937890445.1 uncultured Acidimicrobiia bacterium
GCTGACCAGTTCCTCGATCTCCTTGGGCATCACCAGTTCGCCACCCGACTTGTACAACTCCTTGCTGCGGCCGGTCAGGCGGAGATACCCGGTGGCATCGATCACCCCCAGGTCGCCCGAGTGCAGCCAACCGTCACGCAGGGCGAGGGCGGTCTCGTCCGGTTTGTTCCAGAACTCGAGCATGTGGGTCGGCCACTGCGAGATCAGCTCTCCCTCACGACCCGCCTCCAACGACTCACCGGTCTCGGGGTCGGCGGTGCCATAGACACAGAGCGGTCGACCTTCGCTCGACAGGCCGGCGCTGCCGGCCATCTTCACCCTCCCGACGGTCGTGGCATGGATCTCCAGCGGATCCTCCGGGAGGGTCAGCGTCATCGCTCCTCCACACTCGGTCATCCCGTAGCCGGTCGTGATCTCGGTCAGACCCATCTCTTCGCGGGCCCGCTCCCACACCCAGACCGGGGCCGGCGCTGCACCGGCCAGGATGCAACGCAACGACGAGAGATCCCGCGTCAAGCGATCGGGATGCTCCAGCAACGCCACCAGCATGGTCGGCACGGCCAGGATGTCGTTGGCCCCGTGACGCTCGATACCGGCGAAATGGTCGGCTGGGCTGAACGACGTGCGAGGGATGACAGCGCCGCCCACGAACATCACCGACAGCAGTCCCTCGACGTAGCCGAACATGTGATAGCAGGGCAACGAGAACAGGATGCGCCGACCGTCCTCGTAGGCCCGGGTCAGCGCCGAGGCGAAGGCCGTGCGCTGGACCGCGTCGTGCGTGACCACGACACCCTTCGGCGACCCGGTGGTCCCCGACGTGTACAGGATGTCGCCCGGACTGTCGGGCCGCACACTCGAAGCATCGAAGGCCCGCGGATTGGCTCGACCGAGGTCCGCCAGCTCCTCCACGGTCCTCACCCCGGTACCTACGCAGGTTTCCCGGCCGCCGTCTTCGGTCGGAAAGAGCACGACGCGTCGCAGCTCCGGCAGCGCGGTGCTGGTACCGTCCTGCCACCCCGGGGCGATGTCGTCGAGCATGGTCAGGTAGTCCAGACCCGAGAAGCTCGTCATCGTGATGAGCAGATTGCACTCGGACTGCTCGAGCACATAGGCCAGTTCGTCTCGTTGGTAGAGATAGTTGAACGGGATGGCGACGGCCCCGGCCCGGGCGATGGCGAACTTGAGCGGCACGAACTCCAGGTAGTTGGCCATCAACAGCCCGACCCGATCACCAGCGACCACTCCCAGGTGGGCCAGCCCGGCCGCCAGGTCCGACGCCCACTCGTCGATGTCGCGGTAGGACGCCGTCCGTTCGTCGGTGAGCACGAAGGGGCGATCGCCGAACCGCCGGGCCGTATCGGCAAGCAGCTCGCTCAGTGTTCGCTCCTCCCAGTTCGGGTGTGCGCCCAGCAGCTCGTTGCGTCGAGAATCCATTGCTGTTGCCATTGGCTGCTGCTCGTTCCTGTCGGCGTCCTTGGCTCGACGATAGGGGCGGTCTGGCATCCCCACGTCACACCGTCAATGATGGACACGGTCAATGATGGACACGGTCAATGATGGACGGGACCCACGACGCGGCGACGCCGCTCAGCAGGAGGCAAGAAGAGATGGATGCGTATCGGCCACGCGTGTTGGGCGACCTACCGGCCATTGCGGCCCGACGGTGGGCCAGCCGGGAGGCGCTGGTGTTCGGCGACCGACGTTGGACCTTCGCCGAGTTCGCGTCCGAGGTCGATGCCGTGGCCAAAGGTCTGATCGGACTGGGGGTCGAGGCCGGCGACAAGGTCGGCATCTGGATGACCAACCGGCCCGAGTGGTTGTACCTGATGTATGCCATCCCTGCCGTCGGTGCCGTGACCGTCCCGTTGAACACCCGCTACCGGGCCGAGGACGTCCAGTACGCCGTCGATCAGTCCGACACCTCGACCTTGATCCTGAACGATCACTCGGGTCCCATCGATTACTCGGCCATGATCCGCGAGGTGGCGCCCAGTTGGACCAAGGTCCGCCGCATGGTGACGCTCGGCGATGACCGCCCCGACACTTCCCTCGGTTGGGACGACCTGATCGCAGCCGGACGCAACGTGTCCGATGAAGTTGCTGCCGCTCGAGCCGCCGAGGTGCGGTCCGAGGACCCGATGATCATCATCTACACCTCGGGTACCACCAGCCTGCCCAAGGGAGCGATGCACAACCATGCGGTGATCCGCAACGTCATCGAGCGAGCCCAGATGCACGGGGTCACCCAAGACGACGTCCACGCCGGCTACCTGCCGCTGTTCCATGCCTTCGGGTACACCGAAGTCGCGTTGTTCTCCATCATCACCGGCGGCAAACAGGTGTTGTTCGACACCTTCGACGCCGACGAAGTCCTCGATGCCGCCGAGCGGGAGGGCATCACGCTGTTCCATGGCTTCGACACCCACTGGGGTGACTTCCTGCGGGCCAACCGGGCCCGCCCCCGGCAGCTGCAGGTACGGTTCGGGACCCTCGCCGCCGGCCAGCAGTCGACCACCCCCGTCGCCCGTCGGGTGCAGGACGAACTGTGCACCACCGTGTCGGGATGGGGTATGAGCGAAGTGTGGACGGCGTGCGTGGTCGGTCATGTGACGAACACGGTCGAGCAACGCACCGAGGCCAGCGGGTTCCCGATGTACGATGTCGAGCTGCGGGTCATCGACCCCGAGACCGGTGAGGACTGTCCGCCCGACGTGCAAGGCGAGCTGCTGTGCCGCAGCTACACCACGATGCTCGGTTACTACCAGAAGCCAGAGGCCACAGCCGAGACCATCGATGCCGATGGCTGGCTCCATTCCGGAGATCTCGCCCGACTCCGGCCGGATGGCCACGTCGTGTTCATGGGCCGATTGAAGGACATGTTGAAGGTCGGGGGCGAGAATGTGGCGCCGGCCGAGATGGAGGGCCGGCTACGTGAGCTCGAAGGCGTCATCGACGTCGCCATCGTCGGCTTCCCCGACGAGCGTCTGGGCGAAGTCCCGGTGGCCTACGTGCTGGCCGAGGCGGGCGCCGCCCTCGACCCCGACACCCTGTTGGACGACCTCCGGGGCAAGGTGGCCAGCTTCAAACTGCCCCGCCACATTCGCGTCGTCGAAACCCTCCCGATGACGCCGACCGGCAAGATCCGCAAGGTCGAACTGCGAGAGCAGGCCCTGGTCGACTTCGGCTGACGGCCCTCGGCTGTCCCTCAGGGCTGTTCCTCAGGCGCTGAGGTTGGTCATCGGCAGATCGGGGTCGGCCGACCATTCCATCAGACTGCCGTCGTAGACGGCCACATCGGTTCGGCCGAACAATGCCAGCGCGAAGGCCACCACCGTGGCGGCAATGGCGCCCCCGCAATAGGTGATGACCGGTTCGGTCGCCGACGGTCCGAGCAGTCCGGCCTCGACGAGGCGCTGTTCCATCGCGGCGGCATCGAGGAATCCCGCGGTCTCCCGCTCGACCAACGACAGGTAGGGAAGGTTGGCAGCCCCCGAGATGTGACCGGATCGTGGTCCATAGCCGGTGCCCGAGCCATCGAAGCTGGACTCGGGGAGGGCATCGATCAAGCAGGTCGAACCCGCCAACGCAGCCAACACGTCGTCCTTGGTGGCTCGAGCCCGGGGCCAGTTGGTCGACAGTTCGGGTGCCGACAGTTCGGGGATCTCACTCTTCGTCGTCGCCAACGGTCGGCCTTCTGCTTCCCACGCCTCGATGCCGCCGTGCAGGATGCTGCAACGAATGCCGTAGTGGTGCAGCGTCCACCACGTTCGAGTGCACCACATGGTGCCGGAGTCGATGCCGGGCCGCGGAGTCCGGGCCACCACGACCACGTGGGTGTCGGGTCCGACACCCACCGCTCCCAGCACGTCGGCGACCTGGGTTGCCTCTGGCCACATCCAGGGCAGCGAGGCGTCGCGATCGGACAGCACACCGGCACCGCTGGGGACGTCGAAGAACACCGAACCCGGCAGATGACCGACGTCGTAACATTCTGCCTCGGCCCGGTTCTCGAGCTTCGATGTGAGCTTTCCCGTCACGTCGAGGACTCGAACACCCGGATCGTCGAGATGTGCCGCCAGCCAGTCGGTCGAAACCAGATACTCAGGATGGATGAATGCCATGCGGTTGTTCTAGCCGATCACGACGACGTTCGGCCTCGACTACGGGGCGTACGTGGACAGCACGGCTTCCATGGCAGCCAGGTCGAGCCCGATGACGAACTGTTCGCCGACCTGCAGCACGGGCGTCGAGCGGATGTCGTGCGACTCCAACAGCTCGCCGGCCTCCTCGTCCATCATCACGTCACGAACCACGAACGGGTAGCCGCGTTCGGTGAGCCACGCCTTCATGCGCTCGCAAGGGCCGCACAGCGGCGACGAGAACACGGTGATCGGTACGGCGACATCGTTGCTCACAGTTCACCCTTCGATTTCTTGTCCCGATACCGCTGCTTGGCAGCCAGCCAGTTCTCCAGAGCCTCACCACTGAGGAACGGTTGTTCCTCGGTGAAGATCAGCTGCTTCCACGAATCGTCGTCGCTCCACACGGCCGGCGTTTGCACGGTCGTCCGAGGAGCACACGCGGTCTCCAGCAATCGCAGACCCAGCTCGATCACCTCGTGTTGTTGCACCGAATCGAAGCTCCTGCCGCAGGCATTGCCCAGTGGGAAATCGGTGAACACGAATCGGGAAACACCACAGTGTTCGACGATGTCCTTGGCCGTGCCGAAGGTGACGGTGGGAATGCCGTTCGCTTCGAGATGACGTGCGACCAGACTCACGGTCTGGTGGCAGACGGGTCAAACCGGTGTCATCAAGGCGACGTCGACGTCGTCCTCGATGCAGCGCCGCAGTACCTCCGGCGCATCGGCTTCCGCTGTCTTGCGTTTCGAGTAGCCGGTGTACACGCCATGGAATCTGGGGGCGAGGGAACCGATCCGGCCTCGGGACACCAGCTCCTGGAGCCGTGCCACCGGATAGTACGAATTGACGTCTTCCAGCGTCGTTGCGTGCTGGTCGAAATGCTCCTGACGGCTGTAGAGCAGATCGAGCGGGGTGTCCGATGGCAGCGAGTAGACGTTGCCGACACCGAACTCGTGGCTTCGATCCCGCGACCCATCGGGACTCTTGATCGCGATGTCGGACGTGGACACGATGGCCACTCGGCACTCGGCCAGCGGCTTGGGCAGCGGAGCGAACGGGGCATCGGTGTGATGGGCCCATTCGTAGGGCTTGTCGTAGCCCTGCGAGAGGTAGTAGTCGCGGGTGCGATCGATGTAACGCACGTGTTCGCTCATGAGGTCCCCTTCGAGAGCTTGGTCGTCCACAACCGTAGCCGCTGCGCTCGACCACGTCTGCGGTCGAGGCCCGGCGATAGGCGATCGGTGCCACCGTTCCTAGATGGGCCGTCCTGTCGCATCGAGGTAATCGAGCGACAGATGATGCTCGGCATCCAGTCCCGCCATCTCCTCGTCGTCGAGACCGACGACTTCCCGGAAGACGTAGTCGTTGTCGGCCCCCATTCGATTGAGTGGCCCCCACGCCAGGTCAGGCCCGTCCCACCGCCACATGTGCCCGGGAAGCCGGGTCGGCGGCACATCCTCGGAACTGTTCTCTCGAAAGAACCGGCGAGCTTCGAGGTGCGGGTCGACGAACAGATCGGATTCATCCAGGATTGGCGCCACATCGAGGCCGTGCGACCGTGCCCGCTCCACCAGCACATCGCGATCCTGAGAGCGGGTCCAGGCCGTCAGCTGCCGATCGAGCTCGTCGTGGAGGCCTCGTCGCCCGTCCTCGGTTGCCAGTTCGGGCGCCAGGGCCCACGATGGCCGGCCCAGGAGCTCGACCAGGGCGATCCAGTCCTCGTCATCGGCGACCGAGACGGTCACCCACCGGTCATCACCGACGCAGGGGTACACGCCCTGCGGCGCCCGATGGGGATGCCGATTCGTTGTTCGTTCATGGGCGAGGCCCGTCAACGAGGCATCGACGAGATACTCGCCGATGTAGTTCAGCAGATTCTCGGCCTGAGCGAACTCGATCAACTCACCGAGGCCCGTGCGCTCCCGTCGACGAAGCGCCGCCATCACCGCGAAGGCAGCAGTCACACCGCTGGCAGGATCCATGAAATAGGTGGCGTCGAGGGCGGTTGCATCGAGATCGACATAGCCCCGCACCGATGAGAGTCCGCAGATCGCCTCCATGTGTGCGCCGAACCCGACGTAGTCGGCGTAGGGCCCGTCGATTCCCAGCGAGGGCATACGGGTGACGATCAATCGGGGATTCCTCTGGTGCAGGATGTCCCAACCGAGCCCGAGTGCATCGAGCACCTTGGCCGAGTTGTTCTCGACGAAGACATCGCTCTCGTCGACCAATCGGAGGAACGTGTCCCGTCCGAGCGGAGTTCGCAGATCGAGCGTCGCCCCCCGCTTGTTCCGGGCGTGGACGACGAAGGGACCAACCCGGTTCCACGGCCGCTCGCCACCCTCGTTGCCGGGGTACACGCCCCAGTGCTGACCGAACTCCTGCTCGTGGCCAGGCCTCGGGCGTGCGATGGCGCCCCGGGTGGCAGTCGGAAACAGGTTCGGGTTGTCCAGTCTGATGACCTCTGCCCCGAGATCGCCCAGCAGCGTCGTGCACAGTGGCCCGGCCCAGACGACGGTCAGATCGAGGACCCGAATCCCTTCCAGGGGCAACGCGGGCGGCGACTCGGGCGACGACGCCGGCTTCGGCCGAGCAGCGGGGGGGTTGGCCCGAATCTCGTCGGTGTGTTCTCCCAGCAGCGGGGCCCGACGACGTTGCCGCCAACCATCGACCATCCGGAACTGTGGGCCGGGAGCGTCGAACGTTCCCGCGACCGGATGCTGGACGTGAGCCCAGAAGTCCCGTTGCCGGAAATGGTGATCGACCAACACGTCGGTGGTCGAGTTCAGGGGCGTCACGGCGAGTCCTCGGGCCTGGGCGTCCTCCATCGCCTGCTGCTTCGTTCGAGACAGCGTCCAGGTCAACAACGCCTCGTTCATGAGCTCGGGAATGCTCTCATCGTCCATCCAATCGGGTGCCGCGACCCGAGCGGTCAGTGCCTCGTTGTCGAGCATCTCGACGACCCGGTCGGTCCAGTTCGGGGCAAACACGATCTGGCAGTAGCCATCGGCGGTGGGAAAGACTCCTACCGGGAAGCGACCGATGCTGTGTCCGCCTTCACGAACGGCGCGACGCCCCGTGAAGAGGTAGTTCACGAGCAGAGACATGCGGCGATCGATCGACGCCGCCTGCACCTCGAATCCGCTGACGTCGACGTGCGCTCCGTGTCCTGATCGTTCGACCATGGTGAGCGCCGCCAACGAAGCGACCGCGGCCAGGCTTCCGCATTGATACTGCAGGATGTTGCCGGCCAACTTGAGCGGTTCCCGGTCGGGCATGCCGGTTGCGTGCATGGGGCCGGCCATTGCGTAGGTGGCCAGTTCCCCGGCTCCAAGCTCCGTGTAGGGGCCCGACCGACCGAAGGGCGTGACGCTCGTGACGACGAGATCCGGTCGGTCCGCCCGCAACGCTTGCACGGTCTGACCGAATCGTCCGAGGCCTCCGGCACCGTCGGATTCCAGCACGAGATCTGCCCCGGCGATGAGGCTGCGCAACAGCTCTGATTCGCCATCCGCAAGCTCGATCGATCGCTTGTTGCGGTTCACGTGCAGGAAGAGTGGGCTGCGCTCGGGTCCCGGTCGGGCACCTGACCGAACTCCCTCCGACCGAGCAGGGTCCCCGCCCTCTGGCTCGACCTTGATCACGTCGGCTCCGAAATCGGCGAACAACTTGCCGGCATAGGGACCGGCGACCCCGGTGGCGAGCTCTACGACGACGAGACCCGAGAGTGGTTGTTCCATCAGCAGGGAACCTAGGTGTCCGCAATGGCCCTGTCGCCTCGATGGTGTCATCTCCCGCCGCCACCTCCTCGCCTTGGCGTCGGCTCGACACGCCCACTTCCTGCCGAGTAGACCTGGTCGGCGCGAACGATCAGGAGGCACAATGGTGGAAATCGGCAACGAGTTGGCGGGCAAGGTGGCCTTGATCACCGGCGGGGCCCGAACCAAGGGCCAGGGAGCGGCCGAAGGTCGACTGTTCGCCTCTCGGGGCGCCACCGTGGTGCTCACCGACGTGCTCGACGAAGAAGGCGAACGAACCGCCGGTGAAATCGAGAACGCCGAGTATGCCCACCTCGACGTGGCGTCGGAGTCCGAGTGGGACGCCGTCGTGGCCGATGTGGTGGCCCGCCACGGCCGCCTCGACGTGGTGGTCAACAATGCCGGCATCGCCCGCATGGGCCAGCTGGTCAACACCACGTTGGACGACTGGAACTTGACGCTGGCCATCAACCAGACCGGCGTCTTCCTCGGTATGCGGGCCGGTGCCCGGGCCATGATCGAGGCGGGCAACGGCGGATCGATCATCAACATCAGTTCCGTGGCAGGAATGGTCGGCCTGTTCGGCTCGAGTGCCTATGGCGCTTCGAAATGGGCCGTTCGGGGAATGACCAAGATCGCGGCGAAGGAACTGGGCAAGCACGGCATCCGGGTCAACTCGGTCCATCCCGGCTTCATCGACACCGACATGTTGGCCCAGGGCAATTTCGACGACGAACAACGCGAGAAGCTGGCCCGATCGGCATCGGTCGGTCGACTCGGCGTGCCTGACGACATCGCCAACATGGTGCTGTATCTGGCAACCGACACGGCCGGTTTCGTCACCGGTCAGGAGTTCGTCGTCGACGGCGGTTGGTACGGCTGAGGTAGCTCGGCGGTTGGGGTGCAGACCTTCCGCTGCGTGTTCTACGCTCCCCGCGATGGTGAAGATCCTGAGTGAGGCAGAGGTCGCTGGCTATCACGAACAGGGGTTCGTCAGCCCCGTTCCCGTGCTCGACGCCGACGAGGTGGCGGCATGCCGGGCCGGTCTCGAGGCCTACGAGGCATCGGTCGGACATCCGATCGAGTTTCCCGAGAAGTCGAAGTCGTACTTGCTGTTCGATTGGGCGGACACTCTGGTCCACCATCCGAAGGTGCTCGACGCGGTCGAGGACATCATCGGGCCCGACATCCTCGTTTACCACTCGACCACCTGGATCAAGGAGCCGAAGACGCCGGCCTTCGTGCACTGGCATCAGGATGGCGCGTACTTCTTCCTCGACCCGCACGAGCACGTGACGGCCTGGGTCGCGCTCTCGGAATGCCCGGTCGAGGCCGGCCCGATACGGGTCATTCCCGGCAGTCACCGCCTCGGGACGTTCGAACATCAGGATGATCCCGGTCAGTGGAACATGATCAAGCGGGGACAGGGCATCTTCGACCGTTTCGACGACGAGGAAGGAACGCTCATGCCGCTCCACGCCGGCGAGATGTCGTTGCATCACACGAACGTCGTCCACTCCTCGTCGGGGAACAACGCCAGCGATCGACGGATCGGGATCGGGATCAGCTTCATCCCGACCAGAGTGCGACCCCTGGGCGAGGTGACACCGAGTGCACTCCTGGTACGGGGCACCGACACCTACGGCCATTTCCTGCCCGAGGAACGTCTGGACCAACAGCAGTCGCCGAAAGCGCTCGAAGCCCACGCGACAGCCAACGCGCTGTTCCGGGCACGTCAGGACGCCGGCGCCACTCTGTGAGCATCTGCCTCTGAACCAACCGTCACACCATCAGCAGGGCACAGCCGACGATCACCTGCACCGTGGCGATGCGGGTGGCGAGGCGTACCAGCCGACGCTCTCCCGACGCGGCGCGATCCCCGCTGGTGTGACCGACCGCCGCTCGGGCGCACACCAGTGCTCCGAGCGCGATCGACAGGAGGACCACCAGCTGGCCGGTCGTGCTCGACCCCGGCACCAGCACGGTGGCGGCTCGTCCGAGCAGGGCAGTGACCGCCAGTCCAACGGCAGCAACGCTCATCGGGGCGAACGAGGCGAAGTCGTCGAGGCGGATCGTGCGGTACGGGCTGCGTGTGGTCATGCACCAAGAGTCGGGGTTTTCCCGACCGTGGAGCACGGGGGGTTTCCCCCATCCTGCGGTGGGGTGCCGAGGACGTGGGCCTCGACCGAGACACCGGTGACACAGCTCAGGAACCGAGCCGCCTCGGTCGTTTGCAGAGGCGAGGGTTTGTAGGTGCCCGAGTTGTTGTTGACGTGCATGACTCGCCCCGCAGTGGAGTCCTCGACCCAGATCT
>CALACD010000404.1 GCA_937890445.1 uncultured Acidimicrobiia bacterium
TGGATCAGCACCGTGATCGGCGTCGCTCTCGTGGTGCTGGGCATCAGCATGTTCTTCGGTTTCCAACCGTTGCTGAAGCTCCCCAAGTTGGAGAAGGGAACCGGCAGTCGCTCTGCCACCAGCATGTTCCTGTTCGGGGTCTCCTACGCCATTGCATCGTTGTCCTGCACCATCGGCCTCTTCCTCAGCGCCATCGGGACCTCGGCATCTGGCCTGTCGTTCGTCGATCGCCTCGGCGCCTTCATCTCGTACGGCCTGGGCATGGGCCTGCTGGCCACGGCCCTCACCCTGGCTGTTGCCTTCGGCAAGCGTGGAATCGTGACCAAGTTCCGCCAGCTTCTTCCGAAGATCAACTTCATCTCCGCCATCATGCTGGTGGCCGTCGGTGTCTACGTCGCACTCTACGGCATCTGGGCCACCCAAGTTCTGAGCGTCCGAGGCCCCGACGACTTCGACACCAAGGTCACTCCCTGGATCAACACCATCGTGACCAACGCCGAGGAGTTCCAGATCTCGTTGAGCAACCGGATTGGCGACAACACCACGGTCCTCGGCTGGTCGTTCGTGATCGTCAATCTTGCGTTGATCGTCGCCGGCTTCCTGGCTCGGCGCAGCGAGCGGGCCCGCAAGGTCTCGAGCACCGAACCGACTCCCGTCTGACCTTCGTCCGCTTCCGCCTCGACTGGGCAAAACGGCAGCGCTTCTGCAACATTTGCTGTCGATGCCTTCCGCTGACACCACGGGCGATCACCCACATTCGTTCGCCGACCTTCTCGGAACGCCCGGCGTGGTCGAGGTCCTGGATCTCCGCGGATCCTTCGGCTTCCTGGCGTTTCACGGCGGGAACCTCGAGCGGATCACCGACCAGATCGCGTCGGAGGCGGCCGCTCGGGCCGGAGCATCGTTCTACGGAGTTCTCCAGCCGACCGGAATGCGCCATCACGTCTCGTCGAAGCTGGTGACCCCCGACCAATCGCCCAAGCTGGCCAGGTTCTTGGACCATTGCGATGTCGTTGTCGCCATCCATGGTTACGGACTGCACGGCCGGTGGGCCGATCTGCTATTAGGAGGCCGCAATCGAGTTCTGGCCCGCCATGTCGGCGCCCATCTGAGAGATCAGCTGCCGGCCTATCGCATCCTCGACGACCTCGACGACATTCCGCATCGGCTGCGGGGGCAACACCCGGACAATCCGTGCAACTCGACTCGGGGCGGCGGTGTACAGATCGAGCTACCACCCCGGGTTCGCGGCTTGTCGCCTCTCGCCAGCTACTGGCCCACCCGACACGACCAGACTCGGCGCTTCGCTCACGTCGAACACCTGATCCAGGGCCTCGCCGATGCAGCTCGTCAGTGGCCGACGGATGCTCGATGAATCCGACTGCTGGTCACGGCGAGAGTCGAACGATGCGCCATTCATCACCCGAACGGCGGTAGCGAAGTCGATCGTGCAGGCGGTTCGGTCGTCCCTGCCAGAACTCGATCTCGGCGGGCACGACCCGGTAGCCACCCCAGTGAGGGGGTCGAGAGACATCGGCCACGAACCGCTTGTCCAAG
>CALACD010000405.1 GCA_937890445.1 uncultured Acidimicrobiia bacterium
CCGCGTCATCGAAGGACGGGTTCGACAGCGACTTTCCGGTGTGGAGCATCCAGAGTCCGACCGTGTCGCGCATGTCGGTCAACATGCCGACCTTGCCCTTGAAGGCCGGATCGAGCAGGTCGTCCATGCTCTTCAACTCGCGTCCGGTGGCATCGATGTTGTAGGCGATGCCGGCCAGACCCGATTGCCACGGAAGACTGAATTCGCCGGTCGGGTCCCACGGGGGGTTGACCAGGCTGGCGTTGAGGTTGGCGGCATTGGGGATCTGGTCGAGGGGCAGCGGATCCAGCCAGCACAGGTCGATCAGTCGAGATGTCAACCAGAACGTCGGCGCCATGATGTCGGTGTCGAGTACATCACCCTTATTGAGGGCAGGTTGGATCTTGGCGAAGTAGGTGGTGTTGTCGTTGATCTCTTCGGTGTAGGTGAAGTCGATGCCGCTCTCCTCGGCAAACAGCGCAGCGCTCTCCTCGTCGATGTACAGCGGCCAGTTGGCGAACTTCAAGCGGTTGTCGTTGAGCTGACTCGCACCGCTGGGACCGCAGGCCGCCCCGGTGGACGCCGCAGCGTCGCCGCCTGCCGATGACGCGGCGTCGCTGCCTCCGCACGCCGCGAGCAGACCTGGTCCGAGCGCGAGGCCTCCGAGGGCCAGTCCGGTCCCGGAAAGGAATCGGCGCCGGCTCAGACTCCCCTTCGGGAGTCGGCCGGGCAGGCCGGGCAGTTGGAGGTTGCTACGAGGAGGTGAGGGATTGGTCATCGGAGTCGTCGCTTTCTGATTGGGGGGTGTCGAAGTCGGTGGGGGAGTTCCGAGGCGGAAACGGGGAGTGGCTGGTTGCGGCGGTGCGGGTCAGCCGGTCGGTGGGCTGCCGGGAAGGAGCAGCGCCGAGTCACGGTCCCAGGAGCACCACACCTCGTCGCCGGGCTGCGGCATGGTGGATGCCGCGTCAGGCGGGAGATGAGCTACGAGTTCGGAGCCGTCGGCAGGACGGGCCGCGACTCGGATCACGGGACCCTGGAAGACCATGCTGGTGATCGTGGCCACGACGGAGCCCTCTGGAGCCGTCTCGGCTGGCGAGGACCTGGTCAGTCGAACTCGCTCGGGTCGAATCATGAGGGTGAGCGCACCCGTGCCGAGGTCGCCGTGGCCGACGGCAGGGACGACGCTGCCCATTGCCTGCACGACGTGCCCCTCTCCGTCGCGACCGGCGCTGACGGCGCTGACCATGTTGGCCTGACCGATGAAGCTGGCAACGAACACCGAGACCGGCCGCTCATAGATCTCGACGGGCGTCCCGATCTGCTCGACCTTGGACCGGTTCATCACGGCGATCCGGTCGCTCATGGTCAGCGCCTCCTCCTGGTCGTGGGTGACGTAGACGAAGGTGATGCCGACTTCGCGTTGGATGCGCTTCAGCTCGAGCTGCATGTACTGGCGGAGCTTCAGATCGAGGGCTCCGAGCGGCTCGTCGAGCAGGAGGGCTTCAGGTAGATTCACCAACGCTCGTGCCAGTGCCACTCGCTGCTGCTGACCACCCGAGAGCTGGTTCGGTTTGCGAGCCGCGAACTCCCCGAGTTGCACGAGTTCGAGCATCTCGGTCGCCCGTCGTTCGGCCTCGACCCGCTTGGTTCGGCGCGATCGAGGCCCGTAGGCGACGTTCTCCAGGATGGTCATGTGGGGAAACAGCGCGTAGTGCTGGAAGACGGTGTTGACGTTGCGCTTGTGGGGAGGCACCCGGGAGACGTCGGCATCCCGGAGGCGAATCTGTCCGCTGGTGGGTACTTCGAAACCGGCGATCATGCGCAGCGTCGTGGTCTTGCCGCAGCCGGAGGGTCCCAACATCGAGAAGAACTCACCCTCGGCGATGCTGAAGCTCACGTCGTCGACGGCCACGAAGTCACCGAAACGTTTCTCGACGCCAGCAAGCGTGATGACATCGGAAGAGGGGCCCGACTCGGCTCGATTGTTCATTTCTGTGTCACCTTCGGTCTCGATGTCCCGGAGTCCCCCATCACCGGGTGAAGTGTGGAAATCCTAGTGGCCAGGCAAATGTGGATTCGTTGAAAAACTTCGCTTCGACAACGAGATCAGTTGCCTCTTGCCGCTCAGAGAACGTGAAGTGGTCGTGTTGACGGCGACCCCTTCCTTGCATCGAGGTCGACGTCGTCTGTGAGGGGCACGTCACCGCCACGGGTTCGAGCTTCGGTCGGGGTCGGACCGAAGCCCTGGAGAATCTCGACGCGGCGTGAGGTCCGACGTGGTCGCGCTGCGCGCCGAGGCATCGGAAGTGGCAGAGTACGTTGTGCCAAATCCTGAGATCGACGAGATCGACAAGGCCATCATCGAGCAATTGCAGGTCGATGGGCGGATGCCCTACAGCCAGCTCGCCCCGGTGGTCGGACTGTCGGAGGCCGCGACCCGACAACGGGTCAATCGTCTGGTCGACGGCGGCGTCATGCAGATCGTGGCGGTCAGCGATCCGGCTCGCGTCGGGCTCCACGCCCAGGCCATGGCCGGAATCAAGGTTCGCGGTGATCTGCGGCCGGTGGCCGTTGCCTTGGCCTCGATTCGCGCCGTTGAGTACGTCGTCGTGACCTCGGGGCGCTTCGACATCCTGGTCGAGGTCGTGTGCGCGACCATGGCCGATCTCTTCGACCTGCTCAATGACTCGATTCGTCCCATCGAGGGCGTCGACGAAGTCGAGCTGTTCACCTATCTCCAGCTCGTCAAGCAGACCTACACGTGGGGAACCGGTTGAGTCGGGAGCCCGAGGCCCCTCTGGAACCCGAGCGTGGCGTCAGCCGACCCAGATGACGTCGGACTCGGCTCGCAACAGCGCGATGATCGAGGAACCGACGATGTGGATGCCTGCGGCGGGGCGGACGACGGGAAACGTGGTGGCTTCGAGGTTGCCGTCCCGGCTGGTCACCTCGAGGGTGAGGCTCAGTCGGTCGCCGGCCCGGGGCTGACGTACGGTGACTTCGGTGCGGTCGACACCCAGACCAGCGAGCGCCGTTGCCACGACGACGTTGACGTGATTCGGATAGGCGACGGCCGCGTCCCGGGCCGAACCCCGGAAGACGATCTGGGTCTCGTCGCCGGCCGGTACGAGGTCGATGATGGCGTGCACGGTCGCATCGGGGGCGATCGTGAGCGCGGCGAGGGCATCCAACCCGCCGATGGCTCCGGGCACCAGTCGAAGTCGATGCCCGGAGGTGGCGCCCGCAGCGCGAAGATCGGCGACCAGCTGGTCGTCGACCAGTGCGGTACCGCTCACCGTCCACACGTCGGAGGAAGCCAGCGCCCGAGTCCCGAATGCCCGCAGTGCCTCCGGGCCGGCAGCGTCGATGATCAGGTCGTGGGCCAGACCGAAGAAGGCGTCAGGTTCATCGATCACGTCGATGCCGTCCACGGAGCGAGCCGAGCGGCCGAGAACTCCACCCAGCTTCCATCCCGACAGCTCGCCGCGATCCAGAGCTCGCATGACCCGTCGCCCGATGGCGCCGCAGCCGATCAGGCCCACGGCCCGCTCGTGACCGAACGTCGGTGATCTCACGAGCCCGAGCGTGGAGCGCAGGTTCCAGCGAGACTGGCGATGGACGTGCCCCGGCGTGGTTCACGGAGTTGATGGCGGTCGTAGCCGTTGGTGACGTACCCGAGTGAGATCCCGGTCGCCGGATCGGCCCACGCCAGTTGCCCACCGGCACCGGGGTGGCCGAATGCGGCGGGGGAGACCGAGCGACCCAGCCCGCGCAGATTCGACTTTCCGTCATCCCCGGCCAAAATGACACCGAGACCACGATTGGCCGGCACCCCCATCGGGTCGGGCAGCGAGTTCCGGACCGTGCCGATGGCATCGGCCAGGATGGTGGGCTCCCAGATGCCGTGAGCGTTGTGCAGGAGCTCTTGGTAGAACTGGGCCAGGTCTCGGGCCCGGGCGAAGCCACCACCTCCGGGGACGCCGAGCTGGCGGACCTCGGGTTGGTTGAATCGCATCACGACCTCGTCGGTCACCTCGCTGCCCGGCAGCTCCCGTACTCCGAACACCGCCTCGAGTTCGTCGCCGGTTGCCGGTTCCCCCACCAGGACGAGATCAGCGATGTCGGATTGTTGGTCCGGCCGGATACCCACGATGCGACCCAATTCCGACGGTGTGGTGATGCGATCTTCGACGACGTCGCGATAGTCCCGGCCCGTCACCCGTTCGATGATCTCGGCCAAGACCCAATGGGCAGAGGTCGGGTGGTACTCGAACCGAGTCCCCGGCTCCCAGTTCAGACGCCATGACGCCATCTTGGTCACACGGGCCGCCCGGTCGGACCACATCGGCGGGCCCAGAGGTGCGCTGGGAAACCCCGAAGTGTGGAGCATGACCTGTTCGACCGTGATGGAGGCCTTCGGCGCCACCTGATGGGGATCTCCTTCACCGGCGAACTCCGGGATGTACGTGGCGACGGTGTCGGCGATGTCGACCAGGCCCTCGGCCATCAGTGTCCAGATCGTGGACGCCACGAACGGTTTGGTGGCGCTGAAGATGCAGTAGCGGGTGTCGAGGGTCGCATCACCGAAGACGGCCTCGGCCACGATCTCGTTCTGGTAGCCGACTGCGATCTGCACCGAAGGCAACAAGCCCTCGTCGACCTCTCGTCGGGCCCGGTCCAACAGCTTCTCGATCTGTGCATCGTCGATCCCCATTACATCGACGTTAGGGCCACGGGGGCGCCAGAACCTAAGCTGCCATCCATGAGCACTGCGATCTCGAGCACCGGTAATGAGCTGATCAAGGGGCTGAAGGTCATCGACACCGACACCCATTGGTCCGAGCCCTACGATCTGTGGACCAGTCGGGCGCCGGCGAAGTACGTGGATCGTGTCCCGCAGATGGCGGAGCGCAACGGTCGACGTCGCTGGTGGTTCGACGGTGACATCGCCATCGGTCTGCCCATCGCGTCGAGTGTGATCGACACCTCGGGCCGCAAGATCACGGGCACGGCGTTCTTCGACATGGACAACGAGATGGTGCACCGAGCCAGCTTCGATCCCGAGGCACGGGTTGCCATGATGGACACGTTGGGTGTCCACGCCCAGGTGATGTACCCCAACGTCGCCGGCTTCGGCAATCAGAACTTCCTCAAGTCCGACGATGACATGCTGCGACTGGTCAGCGTGCAGATCTACAACGACGCGCTGGCCGAGTTCCAAGAGGCCACTGGACAGCGGGTGTTCGGTATGGCGTTGCTCCCGTGGTGGGATCTGGTTGCTGCCGCCGACGAGATCGAGCGTGTCCACGCCAATGGCATTCGCGGCATCGTCACTTGTTCCAACCCCGAGGAGGCCGGGCTGTCGGACATGGGCCGACCCGAGTGGGATCCGATCTGGCATCTGTGCAGCGACCTTTCGATGCCGGTCAATTTCCACATTGGTTCGTCCAAGGGAAACCTCGATTTCTTCGGCAAGGCGCCGTGGCCCTCGTTCGGTGAGGAACGCAAGTTGGCCGTTGGCTCAGCCAATCTCTTCATGGGCAATGCCCGGGTGATCGGCAACATGATCTACTCCGGTGTCCCCGAGCGTTTCCCCGATCTGAAGTTCGTGTCGGTCGAGAGTGGTATCGGGTGGCTTCCCTTCTTCCTGGAATGCCTCGATCACCAGCTGCTCGAGACGGCTCCCAACGAGTTGGCCTTCATGACCATGAAGCCGTCGGACTATTTCCGGCGACAGTTCTTCGGCACCTTCTGGTTCGAGACGGCCATGGTGGCCGCAGCCATCGACTACCTGGGCCCACAGTGCCTGATGTTCGAGACGGACTTCCCTCACCCGACCTGCCTGTATCCCCGTGACGACGATCGTTTGGCCACCACGCTGTCCAACCTGTCGCCCGAGGTCGTCAAGCAGGTCATGCAGGACAACGCGGCCGCCCTCTATCGCATCGAGGTCTGAGCTGCTGGCCGTTGTTCGTGAACGGCGACGAGGAACCAGGTGGCGGCTGCAGCAAGCAGCACGCCGTTGGCGGCCAGCGCCCAGGGAATCGACGTGGCGTCGGCCAGCAGCCCGCTGAGCGGCGGTGACAAGACGATGCCGAGATCGCCGATCGTGCGGTACGCACCCATGGCCGATCCACGCAGTTGGGATGGGGCGATGTCGGCGACGAAGGCAGCGGGGGCGGGCCCGCTGATGCCGGTACCGATGGCCGAGAACATCAGACCGGCGACGAACAGGGTGCCGTTGGGGGCGAAGGCCGCCGCGATCACGCCGACGGCCGAGAAGTATCCGGCCGGGATGATCACACTCTTGCGTCCGAAGCGGTCTGCCGACCAACCGGCGGGGGCGATCAGCAGGAGCCCGACGACCCCGAGTCCGGTGAAGATCAGCCCGATCTGGCCGGGGCTGAAGCCGAACTCGTCGCGGGCGAACAGAGGGATGAGCGACTGTCGAGATCCCCGTATCGAGAAGATGGATGTGCTGACGAGGCCAACCGCGATGAACTGCCGGGACAAGAAGAAGGATCGTCGAACACCGTTGGCCACAGGAAATGCCGCCGCCTCGGCTGCGGCTTGCGCCCGATCGCGGGTTTCGGGCAGACGCAGCCATCCGTAGACCGCGGTGAGCACGGCGCCGATGGCCACCACGACGAATGGCGTCCGGAAGCCGAAGTTCTCGGCCAGGACGCCGCCGATGGCGGGACCGAAACTGACGCCGGCGAGGAGCGCTCCCTGATTGGTCGCGATGTAGCGAGCGCGTTCGTCGGGGCCGGCGATGTCGATCAGGTAGATCTGGGCCCCGGTCATGTAGAGCGCGGAGCCGGCCCCTGCCACCAGCCGGAAGCCGATGAGGACCCAGATGTTGGGGGACAGGCCCGAACCGAGCATCCCGACCGCGGTGACCAGCGGGCCCCCGATCAACAGGAAGCGTCGGCCTCGACGGTCGGCGAACACGCCGGCCGGAATGTTGAGAACCATACGAGCCAGACCGAAGGCACTGAACGTCAACCCGATCAGGGCTGCCGATGCGCCGAAGTTGTCGGCGAACAGGGGGAGGACGGGTCCGACCACTCCTTGTCCCGCCATCACCAGGATGGTCGATCCGCAGATCACCAGCAGGCGTTCGTCTCCGCGGAGCCGGGCCGTTGCGCCGGCAACACCGGACAGGAGTTTGCTCACCGCATCAGTCCGGCCGCGACCGCGGCGCCCAGTTCCCAACAGGACTCGAGGTCGTCGGTTGTCGGCGGGCCCGACACCCGGATCGGCTCTTGGGTCAACCTCCACCGCAGTCCGGTCGTGATCTTGGTGATGTCGACGAGGGCGCCGTCGACATCGTTGGTGCCGTGGAGGTAGAGCCC
Source organism: uncultured Acidimicrobiia bacterium (assembly GCA_937890445.1). Lineage (GTDB taxonomy): Bacteria > Actinomycetota > Acidimicrobiia > Acidimicrobiales > SZUA-35 > JAHECQ01. The sequence goes on from CALACD010000405.1 coordinate 7,335, forward strand.
GAAGGGTCGTCCGACGGTCTCGACCAGGCATGGGTAGTAGATGGTGTCGAAGAAGTGTTTGAGCGCGCCGCTCATCGAACCCAGATTGGCCGGTGTCCCCAAGATCAACCCATCGACAGTGAGCACGTCGGTGGCCGTCGTCGACAGGGCTGCTGATGTCTGCACGTGCACCGCGGACAACCCATCGGCGCTGGTGCCGTCGAGGACTGCTCGCAGCATCGTGTCCATGGCCGGCGACGGTGTGTGGTGGACAATCAGCAGTCGAGGCATGCACGGAGCATCCTAGGGATCGTGTCGGGACAACCGTTTGCCTAACGTGGCTACGGTGAACGATCACCTGGACCGTCTGGGCTCGCTGTTGGACCGCCTCCTGTTGGTGGTCAAGGGACTGCAGTTCGCCGCTTCGGGCTTCGCGGTGACTGCGATCGTCGGAGGCCTGTTCGCGTTTGCCGGCTTCGTTCGGGCCGGTTGGGCGTGGTGGCTCGGACTGATGGTCGGCGTGATCTTGGCGGTGCCGGCCCTGGTGCTGTGGCAGTTCCGATCCCGGTTGGAGGCGGCGTTGGCGATTCCTGATGGCGTTCGTGCGCTGCCCACGGGTTTGTCCGAGGCTCAGGACGACTTGGGGCCGCTGACCGCTGCGCTGGCCGGGATCATCGACAAGCCGACCTCCCCTCGGGCCTTCATTCAGTCGATCCGGGGAACGAAGACCGCCCTCGAGGCCTTCAATGACAGCAGCGTGGGTCGGCTGGTCGGCGGCGTGACGGTGCTGCATCCGGCGGGGCTGTTGGCCGGAGGTACCGCCAGCCTCTTCGCTGTCGGCGCGCTGTTCGTCGGCGTTGCGATCTTTGTGGTTGCCGGCCTGTTCTGAGGGACGGGCTCGGCTCAGTGGCCGGGGCCGCCGCCCATCAGTTCGGTCAGGATGTCGATGGTGAAGTTCGGTTTCTGGCTGGCTTCGATCAGGATTCGCTCGGCCGCCGCGATCTTGGCTGCGGCGGCTGGAATGGCGGGCGCGACGGCGACCGGAATGACCACGGCACCGTGTTGATCGGCATGGATGAGATCGCCGGGCTCGACCGTCATTCCGTGGACGGTGACGGTCACCGCTACCTCTTCGACTCGTACCCAGGCATGGGATGGGTTGACCATGCCGGCCAGCATCTGGAAACTCGTGGCCGCGTCGTCGAGGTCGCGAATGCTGCCGTTGGTGATGAGGCCCAGCGATCCGAGTCCCTTGTGGAGATTGGTGTTGACCTCGCCCCAGAAGGCGCCGTAGCCGGGGATGGCATCGAGGTCTTCGATCACGGTGATGACGGGACCGGGTCCCTCGGCCTGATGGGCGTAGTGAGCCAGGCGAGCGATTCGATCGCCTTCGGCGCCTCGGGACGAGGGCTGCATGGCTCGGATGGTGGCGGTGCGGGCGTAGCCGACCATCGGCGCCAGGTCTGGCCGCGGGCAGACGAAGGGTTCGACCGTGTACCCGCTGCCTCGGCGATCCGGTGCGACCATCTCGAGCGCGTTGCAGACCGTCGGTGTGTCGAGCATCCGCAGAGCGGCCAGAACCGGTTCGGTGAGTGGGGCGGCGGGTGTAGCGGTCATGTTGCCGACCCTAGTGCTTCCGGAGCCCTAGTGGCCCCTACCGCCTGGCACCGAGCCGATGGGGGCGACGGTCCCAGATGGCGTGGGCGATGGTGAAGGTGTCCCGCTTGAGCCGATCGCGCCAGGGGGACCGGCCGGGTGCGGTTGGGTCGATGCCGAGCGTGCGAAGGCGGGCGTTCCAGGCATAGATCGGGACTTCGTCCCTGGTCAGTCGGTGGAGGAAGACGACCGAGAGCGCGGTGCAAGGTCCGGGGCCGTTCTCGACGTAGTGCGCGGCTCGGGGCGGGATGAACACACCCTGGCCGGGCTCGAGTTCGTAGGCGTGCATGGTTTGGGGCCGGGCACCGCACGCACCGTAACGGCCCGAATGCAACGCCTCGAGTGCGATCTCGCCTTCGGGGTCGCCGACCGATGCGATCCAGACGCGCTTGTGGCCTTGGGTGACCAGGAGGAAGTTGCACTCGTGATCGACGTGGGCGCCGGTGACCGCGGTGTCGCCGGAGATGAAGAGGTATCCCTCCTTGGAGACGATGTCGGCCTGCTCGACGCCCAGGAACCCGCGACCGATCTCGATCAGTTCCTCGACGAGGGGCGCCGCCTGGGCATCGGATTCGATGTTGTAGAAATAGAGCGATCGACCTTCGTTCTCGAGTGCCTGGACGGCGGCCGAGGCACTGCCGTCGAGGAGTTGTCGTTGATAGTCCAGCCCCATCACGATCGCGTCGCTGTCACTTCCCACCTCGATGTGCCCGGGGCCGAGACGGTCGGCGAGAGTGGCGATCGCCTCACGCTGTAGCAACGGGTGTCCGACGAGCGCGTGCTCCACCCGAAACGGCGTCAAGAACTCGGTGTCGGGTGAGGCACCACCAGCCAGTCGCAGCAGTGAGGCCATGGCTCCGAGCGTACTGGACGAAGCGAGGCGCAGCCGTTGTGGTCGTGCAGGCGACGACTGAGCGAATCGACCCTACGATGCGAGCCGGCAAGCTGCGATACTCTCCTCGGTGAACCGGTTGTGCGACAGCCGACGCACCTCGGCGACATGAGGTCCACATTGCCTCGAGGGCACGAAGCAGAAGAGCCTCGAGGGCACGAAGCAGCGAGTCACCACGAGACATCGGGCCTCATGGCCAATACGGCGGCGCTGGTTGGTGGCCGCCTCGTCATCGCCGTCCTCGGGTGGAGCGGCACGGTTCTGATTGCCCGAGAACTGACCACCGAAGGGTTCGGCCAGTTCACGCTGGTGTTCAGCCTGTTGGGCATGCTCTCGATCGTGACCGATCTCGGGGTCGGCCGGATCGTCATCGGCGGTCTGGTCGGCGACCGCCCTGATCGCGATCGGTTGGCCGGCACCTACATCCTGTTGCGGGCGACCCTCGGCCTTGTGGGGTACGGGCTGGCGATGGCGGTGGTCACGATCGCCGACTATCCCGATCCGGTGGGGAAGGCCACGGCGGTTGCCGGACTGATCGTCGTTCTGGCCACTCCGTCGAGCGCCTACGATGCTGCGTTCCAGGTGTCGGGGCGTTTGGGCCGACTCGCCGTGGCCGACACGTTCGGCCAACTCGCCCAGATCGCTCTGACCGTCGCTCTGGTGGTTCGTGGCAGCTCGCTGGTCTGGTACACCCTTCCCGCCGTCTTGAACGCGGCTCTGGTGATCTCGTGGAAGATCCCGGCTGCGCATCGGCTTCTGCCTTTCCGTTATCGCGTCGATCTGAGGCTGTGGTGGGTGATGCTGAAGGAGGCCGTGCCCCTCTCGGCAGGAGCGGCGTTCGCGACGCTGTACTACCGGGTTGATTCGATCATGCTGGCGTCACTTGCCGACTTCGAGGCTGTCGGCCTCTACGGTGTGGCCTACAAGTTCGTTGATCTCGTCCACTTCGTCCCGGGATCGTTGACGGTCGCGATCCTGGCACCCTTGGCGGCGTCGTGGCCCGATCACCGAGATGAGTTCCTCGGGCACGTCCGCAGTGGTGCACTGTTGCTCTCGGTGATCGGAGGCGGGGTGGTGGTTGGCATCTGGCTCTTCGCCACACCTGCGGTGTCGCTGCTGTACGGCGAGGAGTTCGCTCCGGCCGGTTTGGCAACCAGCCTCGCAGTGTCGGGTGAGGTGCTGTCCTTCGGGTCGGCACTCCTGATCGCGGTCATGATCAGCGTTGGTCGCCAGAAGGCATATCCGTTGATCACCCTGGGCGGCCTCGTCGTGAATGTGGTGGCCAATGCGTTCCTCATCCCTCGGTATTCGATCGAGGGCGCCGCGCTGGCCACGGTTTGCACCGAGATCCTGGTTCTGGCCTTGTTGGTGTGGTGGGCGGCTCGGTCCGGCGACCTCCTCCCGCCTGGCCTGCACCCGCTCCGTCGATTGCCGATCGTGATGGCCGTCACCGCCGTGGTCGGGCTCGCCTTGAGCGCGTTCCTGCCATGGGTGGCAGCCGCGGTGGTCACCGGGTTGCTCTACCTGGCCCTTGTCGATCGATCGGGAGCTTCGGGAGCTCGGGGTCTGCGCGGACTCATCGAACGGAACCCCGCGTGATGGGCCACAGCTTCGCCCCTTGCGCCGAGGGTGAGGTCGGTGCCCGGCCGGGGCTGCGGCCTCAGAGTGTTCTTCTGGTCCTCGTCGCGCTCGCTCCCTACGACGGGCTCCTCCTGATCGCTGATCTGCCGCGTCTGGCTGACGCCTGGAAGGAAGCACTGGTGGCGTTCGCCTTCGGGTTGACCGTGCTGGATTCTCCGGGTCGTCGCCCCCGCACGGATCGGCCTCCGTGGGCGGTCCCTCTCGCTCTCCTGGTGTTGTGGTCGGTTGGGTCGGTTGCCATCCACCCGTCGCTCCAGTCGTTGTTGGGATTCAAGATCAGCTACACGTTTCTCCTGATCCCGCTGTCGTTGTATGCGAACCCGTTCGATGCACGGGATCGCGATCGACTGGTCTCGCTCCTGATGATCAACGGTGTCGTGACCTCGGTCATCGGTATCGCCCAGCAGTTCGTCGGTCACGAGGCGCTGGCCGAGATGGGCTATCCCTACAACGAGGTCATCCGCTTCTCGAACGACTACCTGCGTTCGTTCTCGACCTTCAACCAGCCGTTTCCGTTTGCCTTCTTCGTGATGATCGTCGTGCTGGTCGGTCTCCCGGTGGCGTTGGAGGATCGAGGTAGGCGACGGAACAGGCTCTTTCTCCTGGCCCTTCCGATTCTGGCCGTGGGTATGTCGACCGCGATCGTCCGAGGTGCGTTTCTCGGGCTGCTCATCGGTCTGGTGTACCTCGGGATGGTTCGATACCGGGTGCTCGGCCATGGCCTGTTCGCTGTTCCCGTGATCGTCGTCGTCCTGGTCGCGACCGGTGCCGGTGGGGCCGTGTTCTCGGCATCGAGCCTGCAGGAGAGGGTTTCGGGATGGGTCACCGAGGTCGGTGATCAAGGAGTGCACCCGGTCGGGGAGGGCATTGGATCCACGGGTGCCGCAGCCGAGCTGCTGGAGACGAATGCATCGGGCGGCGGCGGATCGCTGCTGAGTTCGAACGGCGAAGCCCAGCGCTATCAGGCTGACAACCAGTATGTGAAGACATGGATCGAGCTCGGACCGATTGGCCTCTGGCTCCTGTTGTGGGTGCTCGGGGCGGCTGCGGTCGATGGCCATCGCCGGGCACGGGCCTTGGCCATCTCGAACGAACCCTTCGCGGTGTCGACCGACACGGGCCTGGCCCATGGCATCGTGGCGGCGACCTTGGCCCCGATCGGGGCGGCCACGGTCGCCACCTATTGGGAGATCTTCCCGGTCGATCTCGTTTTCTGGCTACTTCTGGGGGTGTCGACATCGTTGCGCAGCCGCTCGTTCTGAACGCGCTGGCGTTGCGTCCGGGAGGGAGCGGCGTCCAGACCTACAGTCGGGAGTTGATCCGGGGGCTACGAGCCCAATTGCCCGACGACGTCGGTGTCGCGGCCCGGATTCAGCGGGACGCGGCCGGAGAGCTTCCTCGTGGGGTGGAGGCCCGGTTGCGTCCGGTCAGTCACGGGGCGCGGCGGCTGGTCGAGGGTTGGCGTACGGTTCGCGACGCACGGCTGGTGCACGGGCTCGATGTCGATCTTCCCTGGCGATGCGATGCCCCGAGGGTTGCCACGGTCCACGATCTCTCGGTCTTCGACGTACCGTGGGCCTTCTCCCGCTATCGGGCAGCTGGCGAGCGCTACGCGGTTGCTCGCGGTGTCCGGGCCGCCGATGCCCTCATCGCGGTGTCACGGTTCACCGCTGACGCCATCGGCGAACGATTCGGCCGACCTGCAACCGTGATCCATCTTGCACCCGCTCCCGAATTCGCTCCGGCCCCGCCAACTGATCGAGCCGATGTGATCGACCGCTACGAGCTTCCGGATCGGTTCGTCCTCCATGTCGGTACCGTCGAGCCCCGCAAGGATGTCGGCGGGCTGGTGGAGGCGTGTCGACGACTCGACGCAACGTTGGTGCTCGCCGGTGCGGTGGAAGTCGAGGTGCCCGCGAGTTCCGACGTACGGTTCCTCGGGTATGTGCCGGCCGACGACCTCGGTCCGCTGTACGGGGCAGCGACGGTGGTCGCGTACCCGTCGCGCTATGAAGGTTTCGGTTTGCCGCCGATCGAGGCCATGGCGTGTGGTGCTGCCGTCGTGGCGACCTCGGTCGGGGCGTTGCCCGAGATCGTTCCGGCCGGTTTCGATCTGGTGTCGCCAGGCGACCTCGGCGCCTTGACCGAAGCGCTGCGGGCCGGTCTGTTCGACGAGGGGCAGCGAAGCAAGTTGGTCCGGTTGGGTGCCGAGGCGGTCGGTCGGCTGTCCCGGACCGACACGGCGGCGGCGACGATCGAGGTCTACCGGGGGCTCGGTGTGGCGTGCTGAACGGCGAGACTCGGTGAACGGGGAGCGGACGATGATCGTGTTGGGGTTGACGCCGACGGGTGTGCTGTCGGGGGCCGAGCGAGTCCTCGTTCGTCATGCCCGGGCCGGACTCTCGCGCGGCGACAGGTGGTCGATCGCCTGCCCGGACGGCCCGGCCGGTGATCAGATCGACCGAGAAGGCATCACGAGGGTCAGGATCCCGGAACTGAAGCTCGGAGGTGGCCCTCGGGCGATGGCGGCGGTGTGGCTGATCGCCAACAATGCCCGGGCCCTGGTGGCGGTATGGCGTGCGGCTCGGCGGGCCGATGTCGTCGTTGCGAACTCGGTGCTCTGTCTTCCGCTCCTGCGGCTGGTGCGGCTGCTCGGCGTGAGGACTCCGGTGGTGTGGCTGGTGCACGACGTCATCACCCGACCCGACCTGGCTCGTATGGCGAGATGGTCGGCGTCGGTCGTGGATCGGTCGATCCCGGTATCGGAGGCGTCGGCTGCGTTGTCCCGTTCGATGGGGATTCCGACGACCGTGGTTCGCAACGGGGTGATGCCTCGGGACGAACCTGCCTTCGAGTCGACCGGCGATCCCGTCATCGGGCTCAACGCCGTCCTGACCAGTTGGAAGGGTCAGCATGTGCTGCTCGATGCTCTGGCCATGGTGGATCCGCCGGCACGGGTCGAACTGCTCGGAGGAACCCTGCCCAAGGACGGGCCGTACGAGGAATCGTTGCGGCGTCGAGCAGCCGAGCCCGATCTCGAGGGTCGGGTCCGGTTCCTCGGCCACTCCGAGGATACCGATGCCGTGATGCGCCACTGGACGATCGCCGTCTCGGCCAGTGTGGAACCCGAGGCAGGTCCGCTGTCGGTGCTCGAAGCGATGAGTCTGGGCCTTCCCGTCATCGTGACGAACCACGGTGGGGCCCCGGAGATCGCCACCGGGGCCGGTCTGGTCGTCGAGCCGGCCGATCCGGTGGCGTTGGCCGAAGCGATCAGCAGGCTTGTGGCCGATGCCGATCGCCGACGCGAGCTCGGTGCCGCCGGTCGGGCTCTGGTCGCCGAGTACCTTCGAAGCGACCGACTCGAGGCCGACTTCCGAACCACCGTCCGGGACGCGGCGGCTGCAGGGGAGACGATGGCGGGGTGAAGGTGTTGTTCATCAACGAGAACATCGGTGGCCATGTGACCGTTCATCATCATCTGCGCCGCGCTCTGGCCGATCACCCGCACGTCCAGGCAACGTTCCTCGACGTGCCACCACCTGGACCAGCGCGGCGAATCGTTGGTGCCGCTGTGCCCGGGCTGGGTCGGCTCGACCTCGATCTGCAACCGTTGCGGGCACAACTGGCGCTCAGCGTCGTGGTACGGCGTCGGCTCGAGCGTCTCATCGACGACGTCGATGTGGTCCACCTGTACACCCAGAACGCGGGCCTCGTGAGTCTCTCCCTGTTCCGTCGGCGACCGTTGGTGATCAGTCTCGATACCACCAACGCCCGGAACGCCTATCGGCTCCCCTATCGAGCGCCCACCAGGTTCACGCCTTGGTCGGTGCCGATGTCCATGTGGTTCGAGCGCCGCCTCTTCGCCGAGGCCCGAACGATCGTGGCCAACTCGGAGTGGGCTGCGTCGTCACTCCGGGACGACTATGGCCTGTCCGACGACAGGGTCGTGGTGGTGCCGGCCGGGATCGAGGCCCCGGTCGTCGAGCGACGTCGAAGTGTCGGTGACCGGCCCACCATCGTGTTCCTGGGTCGCCAACTCGAACGCAAGGGTGGGCTCGAGCTTCTCGACGCGTGGCGTCAGAACGTGGCCGATCGTGCCCGGGGACAGCCGCTTGTGGCGGCTGTTGGCCGAGGCTGATGTGCTTGCGTTTCCTTCCACGATCGACCAGGCACCGAATGCGGTGCTGGAGGCCATGGCCGCCGGTCTGCCCGTCGTCGCGGTGCCGGTGGCCGGTGTTGCGGAGATGGTCGTCGACGGGGTCTCGGGCCGACATGTTCCCCCCCACGATGTCGATGCGTTGGGCCGGGCGTTGGTCGAACTGGTCGATGATCCCGAGCTGCGCTCCCGCTGGGGGGCGGCCGGTCGGGCTCGATTCGAAGCGATCTATGACATCGACGGCACCGTTCCCCGACTGCTCGATGTCCTCGACGGTGCCATTGCCGACGGTGCCCGAGAGGTCGGGCCGTGAGTCGGATGCAGGGGCCGCTGTCGGCACTGCGTCAACTGCCGAGGCGTGTCGCCGCCGACGGCGCTGTCGTGCTGGCCTATCACGATGTGGTGGCCGACGATGCCGTAGCCACCGGTCTGACCGTGGGGAGGCATCGGTTCGAACGACATCTGGACGTCCTGACGGCGCTGGGTCTCGAGGTCGTTTCCCTCTCCCGTCTCGTCGATGCCCTCGTCGGGGGTGAACGGATGAAGGGTCTGGCTGCGATCACGTTCGATGATGCTCTGCTCGGGGTCCACGATCAGGCAATGCCGGCCCTGACCGATCGGGCCATGACCGCGACGGTGTTCACGGTCACCGGCCACCTGGGTGTCCGTCCACCTTGGTGGCCCGCCATGCAGCGAACCGTCGACCCCGACGAGTTGGCTACCCTGCACGCCGCTGGTCTCGAGTTGGCCTCGCACACGGTGAATCATGCGTCTCTTCCGAGCCTGAGCCCGGCTCAGGTCGAGTACGAGCTGTCCACCTCCCGACAGGAGCTGGAGCTGCTCAGCGGGGCTCGCGTCGACCTGCTGGCCTATCCGTCCGGGCATCATTCGCCGAGTGTGCGGGTTCAGGTGGCCGAGGCCGGGTATCGAGCCGCCTTCACGTTCTTGAACGGTCGCATCACAGGGGGAGAGGATCGCCTGGTGTTGCCGCGACTCACGATGGGAGCGCATGTGACGTCGACGCGATTGCGCTATCACCTGCTCCGTTCGGCGCCGTCGTGGCCTGATCACCAAGCCGACTCGGTTGGACCGGATCGAGGAGTGGACAGCCAGTGATCGGGCGGTGGGGGCGCGCCGTGTTGTTGCTCGTGGCTTGTGCCGCGGCGGCAGCGGTGTCACCCGGTCACCGGGTGGCGGGTACGGGTTCGCCGGTGATGTTCGGTTCCGACGAGGAGGCAACGATGGACACGATCGATCTGGGTTTCTCTCCCGGTAGCGGATTCGCCCGGTTGAGTGATGGCGAACTGGCGGACGACCTCGACCGGATGCGGTCGATCGGCGTCACCTGGATCCGCATCGATGTGCCGTGGTCCGTGGTGGAGGCCGAGCAGGGCTCGTTCGACTGGTCGTCAACGGATCGTCTCATCGATGCTGCACGGTCGCGGGGGTTTGCTGTCCTGGCGCTCTTGGCCTACACCCCGACGTGGGCCAACAACGGTGCCCCGTCCGACAAGTATCCTCCTGTCGAATCAGCCGACTTTGCCCGTTTCGCCGCCGAAGCTTCGGCTCGCTACGCCCCTCGGGGCGTGCATGCCTGGGAAGTGTGGAACGAACCGAATTTGGCCGACTTCTGGGCGCCGGCGCCGGATCCGATCGCCTACGCCCAATTGCTCTCGGCGGCAGCGGAGGCGATTCGGGCGGTGGACGACGAGGCGTTCGTGATCAGTGCCGGGTTGGCGCCGGGTCAGGATGATCTGGCCGCGTCGCAGTCGCCCGAGTCCTTCCTCGTCGAGATGTTCCGTCAGCTCCCGGCCGGAACGGTCGACGCCGTGGGGATTCATCCCTACAGCTTTCCGGCCGATCCGACCGATCGATCGGAACGGTGGAACACCTTCGGTCGCTTGCCCGAGATCGCTGCGTTGATCGCGCGCCTCACGGGCGAGTCGACCCCACTGTGGTCGACCGAGTTCGGTGCGCCCTTCGACCCGAACGACCCGCAACGTCAAGCCGAGATCGTGGTCGAGGGAGTCGCCTGTGCGGCACGACTGCCGTCGACGGGCCCGGTCTTCGTCTATGCCACCCGCGACGCCATCGAGCCTGCCGACGAGCTGCCGTTCGGTCTGCTCGAGTCCGATGGGACACGACGTCCGTCGTGGGTCGCTCTCGCCGAGCTGATGTCGGCGCCACCCCGGTCGGCCGACTGCTGGCGGTGATGCTTCGGTTCCTCGTCGGTCACCGGTGGGTCAGTGGGGGTCGAAGCGGCGGAGGAGCTCGGAGGGCGGGCGCGAACCCCGCCGGGCTCGTTGCCGAAACCGGTGGGCGAACTCGATCCCTTGCATCGAGGCCCGAGCAACCAGCGCCCGCCCCGGTGGGGCCAGGATTGCCTCCACGGTGTCGTAGCCGTCGTTGGCCCAGCTGGTCTTGTACGCATCGTCGCCGAGTTGGAGGTCGAGCCGATCGAGACCTGCGTCGATGGCCCAATCGACGCCGCTGCGTAGGAGGAGGTGGCCGGGGGAAATGGAGGCGTGGGTGGGGTGGAATCGCCCCAGGATCGCAGCGGCCGCCGTTGCATTGATGCGAACGTGTACGTCGAAGGCCGCGGCTTCACCGTCGATCAGCAGGGTCAGGAAGGCCACCTGGTCGCGATCGGCGAGCAGCCCGAGCGCCTCGGTGAAGAAATCGCCGTGGAGACCGACCCCGAAATGCAGCCGCGGTCGGTCGGTCTCGGCTGCGTCGTACAAGGGGCCGACCTGTCGGAATGCCTGCACCACGGCGGAGCGTTCGGTGGCGACGTCGACGGACCAGTCGTGGCCGGCGAGTTCCCGGTCGGCTCGGGCCAGCAGTTTGCGGAGCCGAGCGTGACTCGGAGCCGCCAACAGTGATCGGGAGTCGTCGAGTCCGGTGAGGCGGATGACCGGACACTCATCATGGAGCCGGGCGTCGACGTCCAGCCGGTCGTCGCGTCGTGCCGCCCGCAGCGTTGGGTCGTCCACCGGGAGATCAGCGAGGTGGGCCGTGCGGCCGTCGGCGACCAAGGCGGTGGCAATCACGCCGGCGACGTCGGCCTTGACGGGCGCGACGAGAAATGGCGTGACGGCTCCTGCGCCGTGGCCGAGCGATCGAAGCACCCCGGCTGCCGGGAACGACCGGCGATGCAGGGGAGCGAGTCCGACCAGTTCCCCGCCAGTGGTGCGCACGGTGATCACGTGGAGCGACCCCTTGCCCAGGTGTCGCCACCATGCCAAGGCCAGGGCCGGTCGCCCGAAGGGTTGGGTGTTGCTCTGTTCGGCCAGGGCATCCCAGTCGTCGACGATCCCCTCGACCTCGCCGATCGTGCTCAATACGTCAACGGTGAGTGATCGGGTGAGGGCACCTGCTCGCTTGGTCATGATCAGGACAGCGTCCGCGTGGCCACCGTCTCGATCGCCTTGCGGAACACGTCTCGACCGAAGCTCTCGGCGTGGAACCGAATGGTCGCCGAGTCGAACGCGAAGTCGTCATGGGCCGTGATCGCTTCAGCCAGCACTCCAGCCTGGGTGTCGGCGTCGGGGGTGTAGGGCACGAGGAGTCCGGTGACCTCGTGGATGATCGAGTCACGCAGCCCTCCTCGGGCCACGCCGATCACGGGTGCGCCGCACGATTGAGCCTCGACGGGGACGATGCCGAAGTCCTCGACCCCGGGGAAGACCAGGGCCCGGCACCGGCGGTACAGATCGCGCAGTCCCTCGTCGGTGACGTCGGGGATGAACGTGACGTTCGAGCCCGCCACCTTGCGGCACGCGTCCATGGCTCGCCCGTGTCCGGCTACCACGAGGGGCACTCCGGCTGCGGTGGCGGCCGTCACCGCAACCTGTGGTCTCTTGTACGGGACCATCCGCCCGGCGAGCAGGAAGAAGTCCTCTCGTGATACCTGGTGGTCGGGTGTGTAGAAGTCGGTGTCGACGGGTGGGTGAACGACCTCGGCGTCGAGCCCCCAGTAGTCGTGGATTCGTTCGGCCACGATGGTGGAGTTGGCGATCATTCGATCCACACGTCGGGCGGCTCGTCGATCGGCCTTGCGCTGTGAGGCGGCGAACGTGGTGAGCGCTGCTTTCGATGGTCCCGAACCCAGTTCGAGATCCTGGAGGTCGGGGTCCCACATCCAGCGAGCCGGCGAATGCACGTAGCTGAGCACCGGTACGCCGATCGGCGCCTTGATGCGGTGACCGAAGGCATGGTGGCTGACGACGACCAGATCGGCATGGCTGAGGTCGAGACCGGCCATGGCAGCCGGGAGCAACGGGAGCAGGTGGGCATAGCGGCCGTCGCCTCGATAGAGCCGTTGGAGCGGGCTCACCGAGATCGTTCGGTCGCCGAACAGCTCGTTGGTGACCTGGGAATCGGCAATGGGGGCAAAGATGGTGGCGTCGGGCCAGATGTTGCCCAACTCGCGCACCACCTTCTCGGAGCCCGGTCGGATCGATCGCCAGCACCACTGCCTGAGGAAAGGCCCTCGTTGCCTGGAGGATCTCGTCGTTGGACGAGGCTTGGGTGATCGACACGATGACCTGGTCGGCACCGACCTCGTCGACGACTCGCCGCAGGGTCGGCAGCAGTCCTGCGGCCGTGTGGTGTGACCGATCGAGTCGACCTGCGGTGAGGACAGCGGCCCGCATGTCAGGTGTTCCGGGGCGTACGACGGCTCGCATCGGCTGACTGCCCTGGGCGACCTCCGCGAGCCCGGGGCTCTGTGCCTCGCCGAGCGCCGTGTGCAGCACGGGCCGCCCGGTGTCGCCGTCGACGAGGAGCACCCGTCCGTGGACGTCGCCTGCGGCACGAGCCAGGTCCGGCGCCAGCTCCGGCATGGTTCCCGCCTGGAGCACGGTGAGGGTTCCGCGTTCGCTCAGATGATCGAGATAGAACGGCAGAAGTGGGCTGCCATCGCGGAGATCGATGACGGGGGCTCCGAGGAGCCGCTCGACCTCGGTGCGGGCATCGATCGGCGAGAAGCGGCCACGGAGCAATCGCCAGCCGACGAGCAATTCTCCAGCGATGATGGCGGCCAGTAGCCCGAGCGCGATCGCTTCGGTCAGCGCCCGTCTCGCGGTCATGGTCGGCTCGGCGTCGAGGCTGTCGGCGGGATCGATCAGGATCGCCGACCGGCGCGAGTCATCGGGGGCGTCCCGTTCCGCCCGATCGACGAGGACGCCCGCCATGGCATTGGCGAGGTCCGCAGCGGCGATTGTCGTCGTTGCCGATGCCGAGATGTCGAGGTAGCCGGGTGTGTCACGGACCGTGATCACGATGCGGTCCCGGAGGGTCTCGATGTCCGGGTCGGCACCGGAGGCCCGAGCGGCGCCGGTGATGGACTCGGCTGTGCCGGCGATCTCGGCCAGCGAGTTCGTCTGGAAGGCCGTGATCGAACCATCGTCGGCCCATTGGTCGTCGACGACCACACGGACGGTCGACGTTGCGACATAGTGGTTGGGCTGGGCCGTACGGAAGCTGAAGACGGCGAGGGCGACGAGGAGTCCGGTGAGGGCGATCAGTCGAACGCGCTTGGCCATTTCCCGGAGGTGCATGCCGAACTCCGAGGCGAGGAAGTCGGTCATCGGCCCCTCCAGCGAACGACGGCGATGCTGGTCCGAAGGAGGATCTTGGTGTCGTTCCAGAGCGACCATCGTTCGACGTAGGCGTTGTCGAAGCGGGACCGGTCATCGATCGAGGTGTCGCCCCGCAAGCCATTGATCTGGGCCAATCCCGTGAGTCCGGCGGGCACCCGATGACGATCGGGATAGGTGTCGAAGCGTTCGGCGAATTGTTGCACGAAGTGCTGTCGCTCGGGACGAGGGCCGACCATGCTCATGTCGCCGACGAGGACGTTCCACAGCTGAGGGAGCTCATCGAGCGAGGTGGCGCGCAGGAATGCTCCGACGCGACCCGGTCGACGTTCGGTGGCCTTCCAGTCGGTATCGGTTTGCTCGGTGGTGGCCGCGGGCAGCGTGCGGAACTTCATGATGGTGAAGTGCCGCTGATCGAGACTGACTCGTTCCTGACGGAACAGGATCGGCGAGCCGAGTTCCCATCTCACGAGCAGGGCGATCAGCGCCAGGAGCGGACTGAGCACGAGCAGTGACACGCCGGCCCCGAGGATGTCGAGCAGACGCTTGCCACCCCAGTGCAGGCTGCGGAACGAACTGCGCCGCAAACGCACCAGCGGAACTGCCCAGACCTCTTCGACGTCGTTGGCATTGAGGCTGTGGAGGTCGAACAGCCGCGGCACGTAGAAGATCTCGGCGTCGAGTCGTTTGCAGATCCGAACCGCCTTCACCAGTTCGGTTTCCGGCAGCGACGAGAAGGCGAGGATGACGACGGTCGCCCCGGTGGTGTCGATGGCTTCGGTGAGCGTGGAGGGTGATCCGAAGATCGGCAGGGTCGAGGTGTGCTTCGGGTTCGAGTCGAAGAAGCCAACGGGACGCAGGCCGTACTCGGTGCGGTCGAGCAGGGCGTTGGCCAGGCGTTGGCCGGTGTCGCCCAGTCCCACGATGAGCGTGGGGTGGTTGACGAATCGACGGCTGCGGGCCAGACGCACTCCGGCATAGACGACGGCTCGGCCTGCGGTCAGCAGGCCCGCACCGATCATCAGGTGGTACCACCAGGCGCTGTCGATCCTGGACTGTAGGGCCTGTTGCACCATGATGCCGGCTGCAGACGCCGCGAAGAGACGCCCGAGCAGTCCGGGAAGGTCATCGAGGAGGAGAAGGTTCAGCCTGCTCCGGTAGAACCCGGCGGCTCCGGCCAGCAGCACGTACACGACAATGGTGATGACCCAGCCCACCGACCGAGGTCCGATGGCCGACAACGCAACGAGGTCCGTGGCCAACAACACCGGAGCGACTCGGGGAGGAGACGACGGCCATGGCCTCGACCGTTGCTTGGTCGTTTTGTCGGTCTGACTACTCACCGGGTTGTCGCCGTTCCGGTCCCGAGGCCAGCCGGTCAGGCAGCCTCTGTCCACACTCCACGCCAGAACAGTTTGCCAAGACGAACCGCGGCGCGGTACGCGCTGATCTGCCTAGAGCGTAGAACCTGGTCGGTGGTCACACTTGTGCACGATGAGTGAATTGTTCGAGAACGTCCTGCGACGGATCGAGGTCAAGTTCGCCCGGCTGGTCGACGAGGTCGAGCAGCTACGGGCCGAGCGAGCGTTGTTGGCCCGCGATCTAAGTCGCGTGCGTGCCGAACGAGATCGGCTGCTGGCCGAATGCTCGGCAGGCGAGACGTCGGACCCGTCCGCAGCTCGCCGGTCCGCATCACCGGACTCGGTCGGTCCGCCGGCGGCCGGTCCGGTGGCAAGCGATACGGCGCTGAACGACGACGATTGGGAGCGGCTGCGGGCCGATCGGCGCGCTTAGCGGGCGGCCCGGGACGGCGCCGAGCCAGCTCGGATCCACCCGACCGCAGCCAGCAAAAGGCTTGCCCCCGGCAGTACGAGCGCCAGGAGGAGGGCCGTTCGGTAACTGCCGGCCGTGGATTCGACAAAGGCGAAGAAGGCGGGACCGATCGCGCTGCCGATGACCATGGAGCTCATCTGCAGCCCGGCGATCGAGCCCAGATGCGTTCGGCCGAACAGCCGGGGGAGAGCGGCCGAGGTCAAGGCCGAGAACAGCCCCTGAGCTGCTCCCCAGCTGCCAATGGCCACGATGCGCAGGACGGGGTGGGCGAGCTCGAACACGGTCAGATACATCACGACCTGGAATGCCGCGGCGGCGACGCCCAACAGGACGACGGGGATGGTGTCGGCCAACCATCCACTGATCAGACTGACGGGCACGCTGATGAACGCGATCGGGATGAAGACCCGGACGATCGAACTCTCGCCGATGCCGATCTCGCGACCGAGGTCGACGATGTGGAAGGTCAAGGCGGTACCGACTGCGGCCAGTGCGGTGACGGGCAAGGTCACCACCCAGAATCGCGGGTCGCGCACGGCCTGGGCTCGGGTGAAGCCGGGATCGGCCGCGAGTTCGGCCACCACCTGTCCGTCATCGAGTCGCCCCTGTCCATCGATCCGAAGGCCGACGTCTTCGGGGCGGCTGCGGAAGAACACCAGGACTACCGAACCCAGGATCACCACCAGGCCGAGTGCGAGCTGTCGCCAAGCCCAGCGGAAGTCGGACCACTCGATCAGTTGGTACAGGATGAGGGGCGTCGACGCGAAGACGAAACTGACACCGGCCGACGCCACGGACGACACCAGTCCCCGTCGACGATCGAACCATTGCGACACCATCGTGCGCGACGACAACGTCAGCATGCCCTGCCCGCAGAACCGCATGCAGCCGAACCCGATGCTGACGACGATCATGCCGGTGACCGAACCCATCGGCCCGACGAAGCTCATGGCGGCGATGGTGGCCGCAAGGCCGAGTGTGGCGCCGAAGGCGGTGGCCCGGGTGCCGTAGGTGTCGATCCAGCGGCCACCGATGGGAAGCAGCAGGCCGCTGGTCGTCGTGCCGAGCAGGTAGGCGTTGGCCAGTTGGAGCCGACTGAGCCCGGTTGCCCCGGTCAGATGATCGGTGAACACACTGACACCGGCGGTCTGGCCGGGAAAGCTGGCGACCATGCCGACCATGCCGACCGCCAAGATCACCCATCCGTAGTAGAAGGGGACACGCCTCGGGTCGAAGGGGCGGTACGGAGACAAGAGTCCCTTCCTATCTCGTGTCTTCCCCGGTCTGCTCTCGGTTCGGCCGTTGCTAGACGACGGGGGACATGCCTCCGTCGATGTTGATGGCGGTGCCGGTGATGTACGACGCGTGGTCCGACGCCAGGAAGCAGGCCATGTTGGCGAATTCCGAGGCATCGCCCATGCGGCCGATCGGCACTGCGTCCCCGGTCATCTTCAGGAACTCCTCGTAGCTCAGGTGGGGGGCTCGGTCCTGATGCATGCGGGTCCATTGGCTGGTGACCAGCACCCCGGTGTTCAGTGCATTCACGAGGATGCCGTGGGGGGCAAGCTCGCCGGACAAGACCTTCGTCAACGCCATTCCGGCAGCTCGGGTGATCGAGGTAGGAGCGGTACCGGGCCGAGGAGCCTTGGCTGCGGTGTTGAGAACGTTGATGATTCGTCCCCACTTCTTCTCCTGCATGGCGGGGATGCAGAGTCGAGCCAGGCGAATGGCCGAGAACAGCTTCAGGTCGAAGTCGTTGTGCCACTCGGCGTCGGTGATGTTGCCGAACGGCTTGGCTGCCGAGGTGCCAGCGTTGTTGACGAGGATGTCGATCGATCCCAAGGCGTCCACTGCGGCGCAGTGCGC
>CALACD010000406.1 GCA_937890445.1 uncultured Acidimicrobiia bacterium
CCATGGCGACCCCATTGACCGCCGCGATCACGGGCTTGTTCAGGTCCCAGCGAGCGGTCAGACCGCCGAATCCCGACGATGGCTGTCCGGAGCGGTCGCCACCGCCGGCCTGGTACTTGAGGTCGTTGCCGGCCGAGAAGGCCCGCTCGCCGGCCCCGGTGATGATGGCCACCCAATAGTCCGGATTGTTCTGGAACTCGTCGAACACGTCCGACAGCTCCGCGTTGGCCATCGGATGGAGCGAGTTCATCACCTCCGGACGATTGATGGTGATCTTGTAGATGTTGCCTTCGGTTTCGACGATGCTGAATTCACCCATGTCGGCGACGTTAGTACCGAGCTCGACCACAGAGCACACTGAACTCGAGCACGACTGATCGGGCCTGCTGTGGTGGGGTCAGCGACCGGTCCACACCGGAGCGCGTTTGTCGAAGAATGCAGCCACGCCTTCCTTGGCGTCCTCCGACTCACCGATCACGCGCCGGGCCTTCGTGGTGAGTTCCCAACCATGCTCATCGCTGGCCGACGCCAGCGCGTCAAGGGCCTGCAACGATTGCTGGACGGCGACCGGAGCGTTGGCGGTGATCAGTCTGGCCAGCGCCATCGCGGCGTCGAGGGCTCCACCCGGCTCGGTCACCTCGTTTACCATTCCCAGCCGATATCCGTCCTGGGGCGAGAGCTCGGCCCCGGTCAGCATCACCTGTTTGGCGACGTTCAGGGGCAGGACTCGGCCGGCCCGGAAGATGGCTCCGCTCGTCGGTACCAGCCCTCGCTTCACCTCGGGGAGCCCGAAACGGGCGTTGTCGGCTGCCACGATCATGTCGCACGCCATGGCCACTTCGAAGCCGCCGCCGAAGGCCACGCCCTCGACGGCCGCAATCAGGGGCTTGGTGCGAACACGACCTACCACGCCGTACACGCCCCCGCGTTCGGTCGGTGTCCCCGAGGTCGCAGCCATGTCCGTGCCGGCGCAGAACATGTCCGGTCCACCGGTGATGATGGCGGCCCACAGATCGGCGGAGTCCTCGAGTTGATTCAGCGCCGCATCGAGGGCGAGGGTCATCTCGCCGTCGATGGCATTGCGTTTCTCGTGACGGGTCATGGTGATGACGAGAATGTGGTCGGTGACCTCGAGTTCGGTCCTGGCTCCAGAAGACATGACGCATCGATAGCAGCCCGGTTCGCCGGCAAGCAAGCAACGGCGCAATTGTGAACAATCTCGGAACGACCCCGGTGCACGCCACATCCCCAACTACGGTTGGCCCGGTGAGACGACGACGACCCCTTGCGCTGGCAGTCGCCTTCGCCCCACTGCTCGCCGGATGCGGCTCGAGCACCGCCGACGAAACCTCCAGTACGACCGATGACGCACCGTCGGCCGACGGTGGTGGCTATCCAGTGCTGGTGGCCGAGACTGCCAGCGGCGCAACGTTCGATCTGGCCGACCATGTCGGTGAAGACGTCATGCTGTGGTTCTGGGCCCCGTGGTGACCAGCGTGCCGAGCGGAAGCCCCTGCGGTCGCAGAGGCGCAACAAGCACTGGGTGATCAGGTTCTGTTCGTCGGCATGGCCGGACGAGACGAACTACCCGCCATCAATTCCTTCATCTCGAATTTCGGAGTCGACGGGTTCGAACACATCGTCGATACCGACGGGAGCCTGTGGTCCGAATTCGACGTCGCCAGTCAGCCCGCCTTCGCCTTCATCAACGACGACGGCACGGTCGAGGTGGTGAACGGAGCCATGGGCCTCGAGAGCATCACGACCAAGCTCGACGAGCTCATCACTCGCTGAGTTCGGGCGCCTCGAACGGCTCGGGGTCCGCGAAGCGGCGAACCACATTGGCCGTCATTCGGGCGATGTCATTGTCGAAGCCGTTGCGGGCCAGCGCCCCGAACCACGAGATGGATCCGACCGAGAACACGGCACCGCCGTTGGGCGTTTCGTAGAAAACCACGTCCGCTCGCACGTAGGGATCGGGAGTCAGGTAGACGACCGATCCCTCGAACTCCTCCTTGGTGCGCACCATGTCCGGTCCGAACTCGGTGGCCGATGCAAGCACGACCGCATGGCGGGGAGAGCCCAGACGCGTGTCGTAGCGGTCGAGTTCCTGTCCGGCCGCGCCACCACCCAATCCCGACGTGCCGATCCTTCCGTTGTCATCGTCGACCCCGTCCCAGATCCAGGCGGTTCGCCCGGATCGGCTCGCTTCGTTCACGTCGTAGTGCGAGGCCCGCGCGAACCCTTGGGCCGCGAAGCCGATGCCGACCAGTTCGTTGGGTGCCCGCCCGTTGCGGCGCCACATACCTCCGTATTCGCCGGTGAAGGCGTGATAGTTCTCACCGTTGCCCGTCTGCCAGTTCCGCACGCCGTCCTCGGCCCGTCGCAGCTCCATGGCCCCCGGCCACTCGTCGCTGAAGGCGACTCGCCAATAGAAGCCGTTCCCTCCCAGGTACAACAGACGGCCTCCGTCTCGTTGCCATCGTTCCAGGGCGTCGAGCATCCGTGTCGACCAGTACTCGGGATGAGTGCACGTCACGAGCACCCGGTACGGGGCCAGCGCCTCGATGCCGTCTGCATGCAGATCCTCGTCGCCCAGCACATCATGACCGACAGCCAGGTGTTCCAGGAACGCGTTGATGTCGGTGTCCGGCGTGAAGTTCCAGCCGTCGGCACCGGGTCGGAGGTGCAACACGGGGCGGCGGCGCGAGCTGAACATGACCCCGCTCCCGTCCGGATGTTTCTCGTACATCGACAACCCGACCTCGCCATGCTCACGCAGGTACTCGTGCTCGGGCCGTAGGCGGCTCTTCTTGTCGATGAAGTCGGCGCCTTCGACCAGCATGCGGTGGTTGGCATAGGCCAGATAGGTGGCCGACGACAGGAGCAGCGCAACCTCGTTCGTGGCCGCGTCTCGGGCCGGCCGAACGAAGAACGGCACCCGATCGACCTCGCCGACGGCCCCACGGTCGCTCGCACCCTGCAGCCGGAATGCGTAGATGCCACTCGCCAGTTCGGCCGGAACCACGAAGTGCGCCGTGGGTTGCCACGCACAGTCGTACAGGTCGTCCTTGTGGAAGTGCACGGCGTTCCACTGATCGGGAGCGTCGCTCCAACGCTGATGATCGCCGTTCCAGTTCGGCCCGGTCACACCTCGGGCCGGCAACTGGCGGAGCAGACCATCACGTCCGTGCCCCGAGATGTCGATCATCCGCTGTCCGTGCATCTCCCGGGTGAGATCCCACGACAGGGCCACGTCATCGGCCCGGAGCGAAGGGGAGGCGATGCGACCGTCGAGGTTGCCGCCATCGGGGCTACCGCCAAGCACCAAGCACACGAACGCTCGATCTCCCCGAGGCACCCGAAACGTGACCGGGCTGGGCTCGGGTTCCATCAGATCGCGTCCCGGCGAGGGAGAAGGATTCGTGGCCACGGTTGCGGTGGCCACCCCCTCGGAGAGGTCGACCTCGAATCCGAGGTGGTACCAGCGTCCCTTCTCCAGAGGGCGAGAACGCAAGGGCGTGAGCTGGCCCATCAGATCGGCGGTCACGACACCGTCGATCATCGCGATGACGAGGCTCCCTTTCGTCGTCTCGATCCAGGCCACGGTCTGGGGCTCTGTCGGCTGCGTCGCCATGAACCACAGGTCGAGCGCCACCGAGGTCGACGCCTCGACACCGTGGAGGTCGACGATGATCGAGCTACCGGCGCGTATCTCCTGTTCGGTCAGTACGAGGTCGGTCGGCAGGTCCGAAGGGACGACCTCCTCGTCGAAGCCGGGTCCGTACGAGGTCGGGTCCCCGCAATGGATCCGCACCAGGGAGAGGGTGGTCGGCCCTGGGGTATGACTCGACGCGAACAGCGTGATCGGATCACCGGCCCGAAGGGACCAGGGCTCGCAATAGGCGGTGATCTGCTTGGGAAGGTCTTCGGGCATGCCCCACTCTGGCAGTTGCCACCACCGCGGTGCCAACAACGCCACGGTGCCAACAACGCCACGGTGCCAACAACGCCACGGTGCCAACACCACCGATGCGGTGGTAGACCAACGACGTGGTGCTGCCGTCGAACTCGTACCCCCAACCCGGTCGCGCTGGGGAGATCCCGCTCTCGGTGCTTACCCCGCTGCGACGCATCTCGCTCATCGAAGCCGTGTCGTATCTGTTGCTGCTGGTGGGAGCCGTGGTCAAGCGAGCCGGAGGAACCGAACTCGGTGTCACCGTCATGGGACCCATCCACGGCGTGCTCTACCTGATCTTCGCCTTCATGTTCTTGCGTGATCGTAGCCATCTGGCATGGCCGCTGTGGCAAACGGTGACCGCCCTGTTCGTCGGCTCGCTGCCCTTCGGCGGGTTCTGGTTGGACCGAAGGTGGTTGTCACCGTTGTCGACCGATCGGGAGACAGGCGACTGACGATCAGGGCAGGCGACTGATGCGATCGACGAGCAGGTCGTAGAAGCCGTCGGCGTCGATGTCACGCATCACGGTGGTGTTCGGTTCTCGTTTCGTCCCACCCCACCAATCGACCACCGTCGTACCCATCGTCAGGTCGGAGGACGTCTCGACCTCGACGTTGACGAATCGGCCGGAGAAGAGTTCGGGCTGGAGCAGGTAGGCGATGACGCACGGATCGTGCAACGGACCGCCCTCCATCCCGTAGCGTTCGATGTCGTAGCGGTGGTAGAACTCGAGCATCCCGGCCACGGCGATCCCGGACTCGGTGCCGAGCTCACGGAACCGAGCGATTCGAGATGGCGTCGAGATCGCCTTGTGGGTGACATCGAGCGGCATCATCACGGTCGGAATGGGGCTGGTCAACACCTGCTGTGCGGCTTGGGGATCGACATAGATGTTGAACTCGGCCACCGGGGTGATGTTGCCGCCTTCGAAATGGCCACCGCCCATCAACACCAACTCTCGGATGCGGCCGACGATGGCGGGTTCGAGGGCCAGCGCCTCGGCGATGTTGGTGAGGGGCCCGAGCGTGCACAAGGTCACGTCGTCGGTCGACATCAGCGTGTCGACGATGAACTGGGCTGCGTTCGTGCTGGCGACGGGAGTGGTCGGATCGGGACGATCGATGCCGTCGATGCCGGTCGGGCCGTGAACGTGCTCGGCCGTGACCAGCTTGCGCTGGAGCGGCGCCACCGCTCCCTCGTGGACACCCACATCCGTACGCTCGGCCAGTTCGGTCAGCATGAGACAGTTCCGGGTCGTGTAGTCCAACGGCACGTTCCCCGCGACCGAGGTCAGCCCCAGGACCTCGAGTTCGGCATCAGGTGCGCCCGGGATCGATGCACCGAAAGCCAGCAGAATGGCGACGGCATCGTCCTGGCCGGGATCGGTGTCGATGATGATCTTGCGAGTCACCTTCGAACTCTAGATCCAACTTCCCGCGATTCGACCGAGCGGATCGGATGTCACGGGAGGCCGAAGCCGATTACGTTGCCTGCATGCTCACCGCCGTTCGCATTCTCGATCTGACCGATCACCGAGGCGACGTGGGGCCGTGGATGCTGGCTCGGCTGGGAGCCGACGTCATCAAGGTCGAGCCACCGGGAGGGTCCCCGGCCCGGGCCGAGCCGCCCGTGCTCGACGGAGCGAGCCTCGCCTTCGAGACCTACAACCAAGGCAAACGATCGATCGTGCTCGACCCGGACGACCCGGCAGATGTCGAGACGTTGCGAGAGCTTCTGGCCACGGTCGACGTCCTCTTCGACTCGGGGCCACCGGGATGGGTCCGCCGATTCGGCATCGATGCCCCTCAACTGGCGACCATCAACCCCTCGATCATCTCGGTACTGGTCACCCCGTTCGGGTCCGAGGGCCCTCGAGCCGACGATCCGGCATCCGATCTGACCATCGCAGCGCTCGGCGGTCCGGTCCGACTCCAGGGCACCCCGGACCGGGCCCCTGTCCGCATGTCGATCCCGCAGGTCTGGCGACACGCCGGGGCCGAGGCCGCCGTCGCCGCCATGGTGGCCCTGCTGCGGAGACCGACGGCCGGTCCACAGTTCGTCGACGTGTCGGCCCAGGCCGCCATGACCTGGACGATGCTCAACGCCATGGAAGCCAGTCGAATCCAGGGCACCGACTTCGAGCGCTCCGGCTCCGACCTGGCCCTCTCGCTCACCATCCCCTTGATCCACCCCACGATCGATGGCCATGTGGTTCTCGTCGCCCAGGGCAAGACGATCCAACAGCTGTGGCCGCGACTGGCGGCCGAGGGCGTCGCCGATGCCACCTGGGGGGACGAGGACTGGACGACGTGGGATGCCCGCCTGATCGACGGTCAGCGAACGTTGTTGTCCTACGCCGAGGTGATCGAGGCGTTGGACGACTTCACAGGTCGATACACCAAGCAACACCTGCTCGATCTCGGCATCGAGCTCGGCATCACCGTCGCACCGGTCAACGACGTGTCCGATCTGCTGGAGTTCGCCCAACTCGGCGAACGGGGTTTCTGGGTGGAGCGGGCCGGGGATGATCGCGGTGAACGGTTCCCGGGTGGGTTCGCGCTCGTCGACGGAGTGCGGCTCGGTGACCTCCAGCCCGTTGGTTCACCCGGCGGTGACGGTGCCCGGATTCGTGCCGAGCTGGCCTCGGGGGGTGCGAGCCGAACCGTCGGCCCGGCAGCCGCCGCGGCCGTTCCGGCGCCGGCCACCGACCGTCTCCCGTTGGCGGGGTTGAAGGTCGCCGACTTCAGCTGGATCGGGGTCGGTCCCATCACGGCCAAGTGCCTGGCCGATCATGGCGCCGAGGTCATCCGGGTCGAGTCGGCCGATCGCATCGACGGTCTCCGGGTCCAACCACCCTTCGCCGATGGCATCCCGGGCGTCGATCGCTCCCAGTTCTTCGGCGCCTTCAACACCTCGAAGAAGAGCGTCACCGTCGATCTCAAGACCTACGGCGGGTTGCGGGTTGCCCGCAGTCTGGCTGACTGGGCCGATGTCGTCATCGACAGCTTCACACCGGGGACCATGGCCCGGCTCGGGCTCGGCCCCGACGAGCTACGAGCAACCAACCCGTCGGTCATCATCACCGTGACCACCTCGTTGCTCGGCGGTGGGGGGTCGTACTCGTCGATGGCCGGCTACGGCTATCACGCCGCCGCCGTGGCCGGCTTCTTCGGATTGGTCGGATGGCCCGAGCTACCGCCCGATGGCCCCTGGATCGCCTACACCGACACCATCGCTCCTCGTTTCGTCACGCCGGTGTTGCTGGCCGCCGTCCTCGAACGGGATCGGACCGGAGAGGGATGCCACATCGAGGTGGCGCAACTGGAAGCAGCGCTGCACTTCCTGGCCCCCGAACTGGCCCAGCATCAACGAACCGGCCACGTCCCGGGCCGTATCGGGAACCGGGATCACACCCTTGCCCCACAGGGCGTGTACCGGTGCGCCGGCGACGACGAGTGGGTGGCCATCTCCATCACCGACGATGCCGCCTGGCGACGGTTCCGACTCGCCATCGATGATCCACCATGGAGCCAGAGTGCCATGCTCGACCATGCCGAGGGTCGAGCCCGCAACCACGACGCCATCGACATCGGCATCGAGTCCTGGACCGTTTCGCGATCCGAGGGCGACATCGAACGGGTTCTCCTGGAGGCCGGCGTGCCCGCAGCCCGGGTGGCCCGCAGCAGCGATCTAGCCGTCGATCCCCAGTACCTGCATCGCAACTTCTTCCGCACCTTGCCCCACCCCGAGATGGGAGCCGTGCCCTACGCCGGCCATCAGTACTCCTTCGACGGGTACGACAACGGTCCACGGTTCGCGGCACCGCTTCTCGGCGAGCACACCTATGAAGTGCTCACCGACGTGTTGGGCTACAGCCCCGAAGCCTTCGCCGATCTCGTCGCCCAGGGCGCCCTCACCTGACCGCGGCCTCACCTGACCGCGGCC
>CALACD010000407.1 GCA_937890445.1 uncultured Acidimicrobiia bacterium
CGCAGCCCTCAACAACGCCATCGGGGCTCTGGCCTCCGGAGGCAACTCGCCGGTGACCATCGCCGACTTCTTCACGGGTGTTGGTGCCCCTCAGTTGCACACCGATCAGATTCATCTCAACGCCAACGGCGCCGCCCTGCTCGGGGCTCGGGCCCGCGATGCCTTGATCGCGACGGGGGCGTTGGCAGTGAATGCCGACGTGCCGTCGCCGCCTACCGCCTTGTCGGCGACGGCCGGCGTGAGGTCGGCCACCGTGACCTGGAACCTGCCCACCGACACCGGAGGTTCGCCGATCACGGCCTATGTGGTCGAGGCAACCGGGGTTGGCCTGACCCCTCGTTCGGTCACGGTCGCAGCCACACCGCGCACGGCCACGGTGACGGGCCTCGACATCGGTCCCTACACCATCTCGGTGCGGGCCGAGAACGGTGACGGCCTGGGCTTGTTGGCCACGACCGGCCCGATCACGCCCCGGAGGGCCTTCGGGCCCTTCGACGACGAAGCAGGTTTCCTTCGTCAGCAGTATCAGGACTTCCTGGGCCGCACCGCCGACGCGGGTGGGCTCACCTACTGGTCGGGACTGACCAACGACGACCAGTCGAACGTCGCCGTGATCATCGATGGATTCATGAAATCCGCCGAGTTCGCGCCTCGTCGATCGGTGGCTCGCCTGTACCTGGCCTACTTCGACCGCACGCCGGATATCGGGGGCTTCGACTTCTGGGCGACGCGGATCGCCTCGGGCACGGCCAGTATCGACACGGTGTCACAGAGTTTCGTGGGCTCGCCCGAGTTCCAGTCCACCTACGGGGCTCTCGACGATGCCCAGTTCGTGGCCCTGGTGTATCGGAACGTCCTGGGCCGGGCCCCCGACCAGGCCGGATACGACTTCTGGCTGGGGCGAATGCAGGCCGGCATGAATCGAGGGCGGGTCATGACCCAGTTCTCCGAGTCGCCCGAGTACGTGGTGCAGACCAGGGCTCGGGTCGACGTGATCGTGACCTATGCCGGCATGCTCGATCGTCGGCCCGATCAGGCGGGCTACGACTTCTGGGTCGGTCGGGTCGGCAACGATCCGAATTCACTGGCCACACTCATCACCGGCTTCTACACCAGTCCCGAATACGCCGATCGCGTGACCCCCTGACCACCCAGTGTGAGATCAGGTGACCGCGGTTGGGTGATCCTCCCTGAACGGTTGCCGTCGGGCCACACCGGGGAAAGAGTGGTCCAAGTCGGCGATTAGGGTGGTGAGGGTGAAACGTCTCGTAGTCGTTCTGGTGGTGTGGCTGTCGATGCTCGGACTCGTCGGCATCACGCCGGTCGCGGCCGCTGCACCGGAGTCGCCGACGATCGGCACCGCAACCGTGACCGGGCAGACGACCGCCACGGTTGGTTTCACGGCCAGCCCGACGGGGGATGCCGCCACCTCGTTCTCGGTGACGTCCACTCCGGCGGGTGGGACGGGCTCGGGGGCGACGTCACCCATCAGCGTGACCGGATTGGCTCCGGGCACCGCGTACACGTTCCAGGTCATCGCCACCAATGGTGACGGGTCGAGCGCGCCCAGCACGGCATCGAATGAGATCACCACCGATCCGGCGACGGTGCCTGGCGCTCCCGTGATCGGTAGTGCGGCGGCGACCGGTGCGACGACGGCGACGGTGACCTTCACGGCTCCTGGTAACAATGGTGGGTCGCCGATCACGAGCTACACGGTGACGTCGGCTCCTGGGGGCGTGACGGCGACGGGCGCGTCCTCGCCGATCACCGTGACGGGGCTCTCCGGAGGAACCTCCTACACGTTCACCGTCGTGGCCACGAACGGGGTCGGGTCTGGGGCCGCCAGCGCGGCATCGAATCAGATCACGACCAGTAATGTCCCCGGCGCGCCGTCGATCGACTCCGTGACGCTCACGGGCAACACCACGGCCACGATCGGGTTCTCGGCCCCCGGGAACAACGGTGGCTCGACGATCACCAGCTATTCGCTGGAGGTGAGCCCGGACACTGCGTCGCTGAACGTTCCGACCCTCGGCGGGGCGGCGACATCGGTCTCGGTGTCGGGCCTCGATCCCTGCACGACCTACACCTTCCGGTTGCGGGCCGCGAACGCGATCGGCAGCGGACCTCTCAGCGCCGCCTCGAGCAGTGTCACCGCTCGTGGAATCAGCGAGGCCCCGACTGCGGTGACGGCTGCGACCGTCACGCCGTTCGAACCGAGTTCCACCGTGACCTGGACCGCGCCCAGCGGGCCCTGTGCGAACTCGACGCCCATCACGGGTTATCGAGTGTCCTACGGGGGCAAGACAGCGACGGTCAACGGTGGCGAGACATCCGCCAGCTTCACCGGCATCGCCGCCGGGAGCTGGGCGGCATCGGTGGTGGCCATCAACCTCGTCGGTGACAGCCTCCCGGCATCGAGCTCGCCGGTCGAGGTTCGGGGCTTCGCCCCCTTCGCCTCCGAGACGGCCTTCATCGGCCAGCAGTACCGCGACTTCCTCGACCGATCACCCGACACCGCAGGCCTGAATTACTGGCGGGGTCAGACCAATGACGGACGCGGCAATGTGGCCAACATCATCGAGGCCTTCATGCGATCTCCCGAGTTCGCGCCCCGCCGGTCGATCAGCCGCCTCTATCTGGCCTTCTTCGATCGGGCGCCGGACCAGAGTGGGTTCGATTTCTGGGCCGTCCGCATCCGCACCGGCCGAGCCAACCTCGACACGGTCTCGGAGCAGTTCGTTCGCTCTCCGGAGTTCGTGTCGACCTACGGCCAACTGAATGACGCCGAGTTCGTCTTCCTGGTCTACAACAACGTGCTGGTTCGTCGTCCCGACCAGTCCGGATTCCAGTACTGGGTCGGGCGTCTCGGTGCCGGCATGACCCGGGGGGAGATGATGACGCAGTTCTCCGAGTCGCCGGAGTTCATCGCCGCCAGCCGGCCTGCGGTCGACGTCATCGTCACCTATCGGGGCATGCTGAATCGTGAACCCGACGGCCCCGGTTTCGCCTTCTGGATCGGCCGCATCGCCGGCAACCCGAACTCGCTGCGCGAGCTGATCCTGCAGTTCTACAACACTGCGGAATATGCGGGCCGGATCACCCCCTGAGCCAGATTCACGGCGAAACATCCACCTATGACGACGGCCGGTCGGGCCGCCCGAACACAAGGCTCAGAGCCTGCCGAGCACGCCGATGACCCGGAAACCGCTGAATGGGCGGCCGGCCAGAACCTGGTCCTCGACAACCCAGCGTCAGAGTTGGAGCTTCCGAGGCGCGAGAAACGGCTCCCCAACGCGGTCCTATCGATCGGCGAGGTCGAAGCCGTCCTTGCTCAACCGAACCTGAGAACCCGGGAGGGTTGCGGGACCGGCCATGCACCTCCAACAGATCCATGCCGCTTGTCACCCCGGAGCCAACAACCACCTCGACCGGGACGACGACACCCAAGCGTTCCTCGATGCTGCTCTGAGCGGTGTTGCCGACGGTGAAGTGATGTCCAGAGAAGAACTGCTAGTTGCTTTGAAGGAAGAAGTTGATCTAGAGAACCGCCCGCACCCCGGCGAGGGCCGGCCGTGGCAGCTGCTCGAAGAAGGCGGGTTCGGCATCGACACCAACAGTATTCGAACCTCCCGCACGGTCTTCGTCCCTGTCGTCGCGGGTGTGAAGCATTCGACCCTGATCTCCACGATCGCACGGTTGCATCAGCACCAGCGCACAAAGAAGACAGCGACGATCGACGGCAACGCGGTGACCTACATCGAAGCCACGATCGGCGACATCGAGCTTGCAAACCGATTGGCCGCGTGTTGGGACGGTCACTCGGTTAACTACCACCGCAAACCCGTCGCCTGGTCGACCTGCTCCACGACATGGCGACAGCGCTCGCTGAAGAAACCTCGGTGCTGGCAGCTGATGTGAGGTTCACCCGGCGCCAAGCCCGAGAGACGTTGGGTTGGGTAGACACCCAACTCAACGTCCATTTGAACCGATTGGCCGACATGGAATTCCTCGTGCTGCACCGCCCTATCGGGCCCGGACCGTTCGCTTTTGAGCTCGCCTGGACACCACCGGCACCCGGGACCGGGTCGAGGTTCCTACCCGGCCTTGTTCACTTCGGCCGAAGCTTCCCCACGAAGCGTCGGAGTCCTGCTACCCTCCTCACCGCTGGCGGTAGGAGGACTACGAAGCGTGAGCAGTATCGAAGACATCGTGGGACGCGAGATTCTCGACTCCCGAGGCAATCCAACCGTCGAGGTCGAGATCACCCTGGACTCCGGTGCGTCGGGCCGAGCCATGGTCCCTTCGGGTGCATCGACCGGTCAGTTCGAGGCCGTCGAGCTGCGCGATGGCGGTGACCGCTACGCCGGCAAAGGTGTGCTGACTGCGGTCGGCAACGTGAACAGCATCATTCGAGAAGCCCTTCTCGGCGTCTCAGCCACCTCACAGCGCGCCATCGATGACCTGCTCAACCAACTCGACGGCACCCCCAACAAGGCCAATCTTGGAGCCAATGCCATCCTCGGCGTGTCCCTGGCTGTCGCTCGGGCCGCGGCCGCTCACCTCGAACTCCCCCTCTATCGCTACGTCGGAGGGGCCAACGCCCATCTGCTGCCTGCGCCGATGATGAACGTGCTCAACGGTGGCGAACACGCGGACAACAACATCGACTTCCAGGAGTTCATGATCATGCCCGTCGGGGCCGCGTCCTTCTCCGAGGGTCTGCGTTGGGGCGTCGAGACCTATCACGCCCTCAAGAAGGTGCTGACCGAGCGAGGGCTGTCGACCGGCATCGGTGACGAGGGCGGATTCGCCCCCAATCTCGAATCCAACGAAGCGGCGCTCACTCTCCTGATGGAAGCCATCGAAATGGCCGGTCTCCGGCCCGGTGACGACATGGCTCTGGCCATGGACGTGGCCTCGTCGGAGTTCTTCTCGAACGGCATGTACAAGTTGGCGGGCGAAGGTAGGGAACTCCCGCCATCGGCCATGGTCGAGTTGTTGGCATCCCTGACCGACCGCTATCCGATCGTCTCCATCGAAGATGGCATGGACGAAGAGGACTGGGACGGCTGGTCGGCGTTGACCCGAGAACTGGGCGACCGCTGCCAACTGGTGGGCGATGACTTGTTCGTCACGAACACCGAGCGGCTGGCCCGAGGCATTGCAACCAACACGGCCAACTCGATCCTCATCAAGGTCAACCAGATCGGATCGCTCACCGAGACCCTCGAAGCGGTCGGGATGGCGACTGCTGCCCGCTATTCGTCGGTGATGTCGCACCGATCGGGTGAGACCGAAGACACGACGATCTCCGACTTGGCAGTCGCCACCAACTGTGGCCAGATCAAGACCGGGGCGCCTGCCCGCAGTGACCGGGTGGCCAAGTACAACCAGTTGCTCCGGATCGAGGAACATCTGGGCGAGGCAGCCCGGTACGCCGGTCGCGGTTCGTTGGCCCACAGCAGTGGAACGGCGTGAGCTCGTTCGAGCCTCCGCGTCCCGTCTCGGTCGCAGGAGTACCGCATTGAGCCGTACCGTTGGCTGGCGAAGCAGCCTGCCGCTGGTAGCCATCGTGTGCGCGGCCATCGTCGTGCTCGTCTCCCTTGCCGTCCTGCCGGTGCGGAGCTGGATGGCGCAGCGCGAGTCGACCCAGCAGACGCAGGAAGATCTGGCGCGGGTCGAAGGCGAAGTAGCCGAACTCCGGACCAAACTCGACCTGCTCCAGACCGACGGCGAGGTGGAGCGAATGGCACGGGAGAACTTCGATCTCGTCTTTCCGGGCGAAGAGAGCTACCGGATCCTGCCCGCGGCCGAGACCGGCAGTCCCTGAGGGACCTGACGGACGGAACTCACCGAGGCAATGGAACGAGGTGGGTTCCGAGGCCACCGTGGTGCTTGGCGTCGACCGGGCGAGCCGTCTAAGTTGCCGCCATGCTGCGAATCGTCCCGCTCGAATGTGGCCGCCTTTCCGCTGACAAGGCGCAGATGATGATCGGGGGAACGGGTCAGGTCATCCTGCCCGTTGCGTCCTGGTTGATCGAGCATCCCGCTGGTCGACTGGTGTTCGACACCGGGCTGCATCCGGAACTGCAGACCGATCCCAGCCGGATCGGCCGATCGGCCGAGATGTTCGGCATCGACTTCACTGCCGGCCAGGAGATTTCCGGGCGCCTGGCCGGCGCCGAGGTCGATCCCACCGACGTGGACCTCATGGTCTTCAGTCACCTGCATTTCGACCACTGCGGAGGCACGGCCTTGGTGCCCGACGCCCGGGTCGTGGTGCAACGAGCCGAGTGGGAGGTGGCACACCGGGAGAAGCTGGTGGCGGCCGGGGTCTACAACCCCGACGACTTCGACCTGGGCCACGATGTCCAACTCCTCGACGGCGAACACGACCTGTTCGGCGATGGTCGTGTCACCTGTGTTCCGACACCCGGGCACACGGCGGGCCACCAATCGCTGCGGGTGCAACTCGACTCCGGTCCCGTGGTTCTGACGGCCGATTGCATCTATTTCGAAGACCAGTTGACCGAGATGACGACTCCGCCCTTCGGTTTCGATGTCGCAGCGCAGATCGAGTCCATGCAGCGTCTGGCCGCCATGGGTGCTGCCGGTGATCGCCTCATTTTCGGACATGACCTGGCGCAGTGGGAGTCGTTGCCCGCGGCGTTGACCTGAACGTCGCCACGAGCCGGTCAGGGCGTCGCGAAGTCGATTCGCCGATTGGCCTGCTGCTGTTCCGGTGTCAGGTCGGGGTCTTCGAGAAGTTGGGTTTCGCCGTAGCCGACCGAGGTCAGCCGATTGGTCACGCCCCGCTCCCGGAGCGCCACGACGACCGCATCGGCCCGAGCTTGACTGAGAGCCTGGTTCGATCCGTCGTCTCCGCGGCTGTCGGTATGGCCCCCGACCTCGATGTCGGCAGTCGGATTGGCGATCAGGATCGCGGCCGCAGCATCGAGGGTGGGAAGTGACTCGGCCACGATGGTGCTGGTGCCGGACTCGAACAACACGGGGGACAGGACGAAGAGTTCGTTGAGCGCCGCCGTTGTCTGATCGGCCAGATTCAGCGTGGTCTCGGTCGGCACTGCGGTCGTCGGCACTGCGGTCGTCGGCACTGCGGTCGTTGGCACTGTGGTCGTTGGCACTGTGGTCGTCGGCACTGTGGTCGTCGGCACGGTGATGGTGGGTTCCGTGGGGGTCGGAGTCGTCGGGGCGACAGCCGTTGGCGCTGTCGCTGAGGGCGAAGCCGTCTCGAGGGTCTCACGCTCGATTCGCAGCCGGTTGTCGACCCGCAACACGCCCGGGGTGCCGAGGGCGACCACGCCGGCGGCCGTTCGGGTCGCATCGGAATCGACGACACCGGTGAGGATTGCACTGCCCTCTCGAGCCCTGGCATCGATGCCGAACTCGGCCTCGACGGGGGACAGATCGGGTGACGGGCCGGTCGCGAGTGCAGAGGTCGACCTCACCTCGGCCGATGCGGTCTGGTCGGAGTCGTCTCGCAGGGTGCCCCACCCCAGGGCCAACAACACCGCAGCGATCACCGCGAAGGCAACCAACACGATCTGATCATCAGCGGTGACGCCCCACTCGGGCACGATCTTCTGACGATCGCGATCCGCGCGCTGGGTCCGGTTCGGCTCTGGTTCCACAACCGTCACCGACGTCGACACAGAACGAAAGGTCGCGAGATCCGACGACGATCGGCGGTTCGAGCGGCGACGAATCGGCCCCTTTCCCAGAAGTTTCCCGTTCGTTGGGGCACGGGCAGGATTTCGTGCAAGAATCGCCCGATACTGTGGTCCGTCCGCGAGGATGCGATCGTCAAGCAATCAACGTCAAGCAATCAACAGAGATAGGGGAAACCGTGGAGATATCGGTCGAGGTGAATGGTGCGACGCACACGAGTGATGTGGAGCCCCGGACCTTGCTGGTGCACTACATTCGCGACGTCGTTGGCTTGACGGGCACGAATGTCGGTTGCGACACCTCATCGTGCGGAGCCTGCACTATCCACGTCAATGGCGAGGCGGTGAAGTCCTGCACCATGCTGGCCGTCCAGGCCGACGGTCAATCTCTGACCACCATCGAAGGGCTTGCCAACGGCGATCAGATGCATCCGATGCAGGAAGCGTTCATGGAGTGCCACGCCCTCCAATGTGGCTATTGCACTCCGGGGATGGTCATGGCTTCGATCTCGCTGCTCGACGAGAATCCGAATCCGACCGAGGCCGAGGTCCGCGAGGGCCTGGAAGGCAATCTCTGTCGGTGCACCGGCTACCACAACATCGTCAAAGCCGTCCTGAGCGCTGCTGGAGGTGCCAAGTGATTCCCGTTTCCTTTGACTACGCACGGGCCGGGTCAGCCGACGAGGCCATCGCGCTGCTGGCCGAACATGGCGACGAAGCCAAGCTCATGGCCGGCGGCCACTCGCTGCTGCCGATGATGAAGCTCCGACTCGCCTATCCGGCGATGGTGATCGACATCGAACGAATCGCCGATCTCTCCTACATCAACGACGGTGGCGATCATCTCGCCATCGGTGCCCTGACCCGGCATCGTGCCATCGAGACCTCCGCCCTGGTCGCCGAACATGCCCCGCTGCTGGCTCATGCCACCAGTCAGGTCGGTGACCCGCAGGTGCGACACCGCGGGACCTTCGGCGGATCGCTCGCTCACGCCGACGCAGCAGCCGACCATCCGTCGGTTCTGCTGGCCATGGGCGGCACCGTCGTCGCCAAGGGCCCCGGTGGAGAACGAGAGATCGCGGCCGGAGACTTCTTCGCCGGATTCCTCGAGTCCAGCCTGGCCGCCGATGAGATGATCACCGAGATCCGGATCCCGAAGCACACCGGAGGCGGCTGGAGCTTCCAGAAGTTCAACCGTCGGGCTCAGGACTGGGCCATCGTCGGGGCAACCGTCCAGCGCAACAACGGTTCGACTCAGGTCGCGTTGGTCAACATGCACCCGACCCCGATTCGGGCTGCCGCGGTGGAAGAGGCCCTGGCTGGAGGGGCGTCGGCCACCGACGCCGCAGAGCAGGCCCACGTTGGCATGGAACCGTCCTCGGATCTGAACGCAAGCGTCGACTTCCGGAACCATCTTGCGCGTGTTCTGGTCCGTCGGGCCCTCAACGAGGCCGGCATCGACTGATTGTCGTTGTTGCGGTCCTTCACCGTTCGACCACAACGAGCCAGCTTCGGCTGGCTCGTTGTGCGTTTTGCCCGAAGCCGTTTTCCCCGAAGCGATGGGGGGAATCATCACTCGGAGAACAGCGTTAGCCTGAACCATGCGCGAAATTCTCAAGGATCTCGAGCGATGGCAGAAGCAAGGCAAGAAGGTTGCCGTTGCTCGGGTCGTCGACATCGAAGGGTCGGGCCCCCGGCTGCCCGGGGCCGCGATGGCGGTGAACGAGGACGGCGACGTCGCCGGTTCCGTCAGCGGCGGCTGTGTCGAGGGTGCGGTGGTCACCGAGGCATTGCAGTGCATCGAGGAGCAATCCCGGAAGATCGTCACGTTCGGGTACAGCGATGACGAGGCCTTCGCCGTCGGCCTGACCTGTGGGGGCACCATTCACCTCTATCTCGAGCCTCTCGACTGGTGAGCGACTCGACCCCCCTGTTCGATGTTCTTCGGGCCGCCATACGCGACGAGGAACCCATTGCGCTGGCGACCGTCGTCGAAGGCGGCGTCACCGGCGGCAAGTTGCTGGTCCGGCCCGACCATGAGCCCCTCGGCACCCTGGGCAACCCCGACCTCGATCGGGTCGTCCTCCGAGATGTGTTGGGTGAACTGGCGTCGGGCACCTCGGGTATTCGCCACTATGGCGAGAGCGGCGAGGCTCGGCAGGAAGAGGTCTCGGTTTTCATCGAGAGCTTCGCGCCGCCTCCCCAGATGTTGATCTTCGGTGCAGTCGACTTCACGGCCGCGTTGTCGCGGGTGGCCAAGGTGTTGGGCTACCGGGTCACGGTGTGTGACGCCCGGCCTGTTTTCGCCACTCGTCAGCGCTTCCCCTATGCCGACGACGTCGTCGTTGACTGGCCTCATCGCCTCCTGGCCAAGGTCGGTCGAGATCTGGGGCCACGAGACGCCATCTGCGTGCTGACCCATGACCCCAAGTTCGATGTTCCTGCCGTGATCGCTGCGCTGGAGACCAATGCTGGATTCCTGGGTGCGATGGGGTCCCGGCGAACCACCGAAGACCGCAACAAGCGCCTGCGGGACGAAGGTGTGA
>CALACD010000408.1 GCA_937890445.1 uncultured Acidimicrobiia bacterium
GGTCGACACAGCAGCGGTCGACACAGCAGCGGTCGACACAGCAGCGGTCGGCCAGGCAACAGGCGGCTCGACGCAAGGCTTCGGCGGTGCCGGATCCGCGGCGGCGAATGTTCGTCGTCCTGGTCGGGTTCGTGCTGATCGGGGCATCGTTCGTCGCGGTGCTCGTCGATCTTCAGACGGTGCGTCCCGAGCGCTATCGCGATCTGGGTGAGGATCAACGCACTCGGACGGTTTCCCTCGCCGGGTACCGAGGATCGGTGCTCGATCGCGATGGATTCGTCCTGGCATCCTCCACTCCGGGCCAGGAGGTGGTCGCCGACCCCCAGCTGGTCGAGGATCCGGCCCGGGCCGCCGCCATCCTCGCTCCGGTTCTGAGCGTCGAACCCGATGTCCTCCTGGCCGAACTCACCCCGTCGAGCCCGAGCGACCGCTACGGCCGACTTGCGGCATCGATCGACGAACAGACGGTTGCCACTCTGGTCGGCTTGTTCGAGGGCGAGAACACCGCAGAAGATCTGAAGGGCATCACCATGCGCCCCGTCGAGGAGCGCACGTATCCCGCCGATGTCCTGGCCCGACCGATCGTCGGCCGAGTCGATCCGGAGGAGAACGGTACCTTCGGTGTCGAGTGGCAGTTCCAGGAGTTGCTCCAGGGGCATGCCGGACGGGAACAGTCCGAGCGCGGCATCTTCGGCAGCATCACGAACGGCCAGTCGACGATCGAACCCCCGACGCAGGGCCACGACGTCATCCTGACGATCGATCACCGCATCCAGTACGTCGTCGAACAGGCGCTGATCCAACACTGCGAGGAGATGGAGGCGACGTCGGCCAACTCGGTCGTCACCGACCCGAGAACCGGAGAGATCCTGGCCATGGCCACGGTGGTGCGGACCGAGAGCGGGACGTGTGTCGTGCCGATCTACAACGCCCCGCTGGTCGACACGTTCGAACCGGGGTCGGTGCTCAAGTTGGTCACGTTGGCGGCCGCGGTCGAGGAGTTCGGCTATACCGGCGCAACGCTGGTGCCGGTGCCGCCGTCGATCGTCATCGAGGACAAGCTCTTCGAGGATCATCCCCCGCACGCCGCAGCGGACTTTCCGGTTTCCCAGATCATGTCCGATTCCCTGAACGTGGGAACGATCAAGCTGGCTCAGCAACTCGGCCCCAACCGGCTCTACTCCTATCTGCGGTCCTTCGGCTTCGGTCAGGAGACCGGCGTGGGGTTCAAGGACGAGGCCTCGGGATGGTTGCGAAGTGCTGACCAGTGGTTCGGCAGCGATCAGGGGTCGATTCCGATCGGGCAGGGAATCACCGTCAACTCGATGCAGTTGATCGCTGCCTACAACGCCATCGCCAACGGTGGCATCTACCTCGAACCGAAGCTGGTGCGAGCCCTCATCAGCTCCGATGGGACCGAGAAGCCGATTGCCCCCCAGCAGTCCAGCCGTGTCGTGTCGGCTCGCACCGCCGACGAGGTGACGGCCATGTTGACCCAGGTCGTCG
This sequence comes from uncultured Acidimicrobiia bacterium, assembly GCA_937890445.1. Lineage (GTDB taxonomy): Bacteria > Actinomycetota > Acidimicrobiia > Acidimicrobiales > SZUA-35 > JAHECQ01. The sequence goes on from CALACD010000408.1 coordinate 1,507, forward strand.
AGGCGGGAACCGGTAGCGCCGCCGCCGTTCCCGGCTATACGGTCGCCGGCAAGACGGGCACGGCGTGGAAGGTCTTCGAGGACGGACCGTACGCAGGCACGTACGGTGTTCCCGGTGATCGGCACTACATCGTCACCTTCGCCGGATTCCTTCCGGCCGAGAACCCCGAACTGTCGATCGTTGTCGTGGTCGACGACCCACAGGTGGAGACGACGGCCGGCAAGGTGGCGGCACCGGTCTTCGCCGACATCGCCCATTACGTGCTTCGGATCATCGGTATCCCGCCGGCCACCAACGATGCCGACCCCCAGGGGCCGGTACGCGGAACCCCGGCCGGAATGACCGAGGAGCAGATCTGGCAGCTGCAGCACCCGGGGCAGACCAGGCCCGTTGTTCCGCCCGAGGAACCGGTGCCCGATGACGCAGCACGGACCGATCCTGTCGAGTCCGCGACCGGGACAGGTGACACTGGATGACCGCGACATTGGGCGAACTCGCGACACTTCTCGGCACCCTGGGAATCGACGGGGACCTGGGCGCGCCCGGTGGGGTGGGCGAGGCAGTCACGGTGACTTCGCTGACCCATGATTCCCGACAGGTCGAAACCGGAACGCTCTTCGCCTGCATCCCGGGCGCCAGCTTCGACGGCCACGACTTCGCTCCAGCCGCTGTCGCAGCGGGAGCATCGGCCCTGCTGGTCGAGCGGCACCTGGATCTGGACCTACCTCAGCTGGTCGTCCCTGACGTTCGACGAATCCTGGGACCGATCGCGTGCGCCGTCTACGGCAACCCGTCGGAACAGCTCACCGTGATCGGGGTGACCGGCACCAACGGCAAGACCACCATCGTGCATCTCCTGGGCGAACTGCTGGGGCGCAACGGTGCCGGGGTGGAGGTGCGGGGGACGCTGACCGGGGCCAGGACCACGCCCGAGGCCCCCGAACTGCAGGCCGGGTTGGCTCGGGCCGCTCGCCTCGGTGTGACCTTCGTTGCCATGGAGGTGTCCTCGCATGCACTCGACCTGCACCGGGTCGACGGCACCAGGTTCCGGGTCGGCATCTTCACCAACCTCGGGCACGATCATCTCGACCACCACGGGACCGTCGAGGACTACTACCAGGCCAAGGCCCGGCTGTTCACCCCCGAGTTGACCGATCTGGCCATCGTGAACACCGACGACCCCGCGGGGGTTCGTCTCGCTG
>CALACD010000409.1 GCA_937890445.1 uncultured Acidimicrobiia bacterium
CGAACCAGGTCAGGACCACATTGGAGTCGCCGACCGCCTTCAGGTTCAGCTCGCTGAGCGAGGTGGGGTTGGGACCGCTCTCCAGCGTGAACATGACCCGAGCCGTAACGAAAATCTCGCCGTCGACGGGAGGGTCGTTGAACTGATTCTCGGCCAGAACCTCCTGGGTCGCGTCCCGAGCGGGCTCGAGCACCTCGACCGACCATCGCCGTTCCTCTCCCGTGGCGTCCTCGTAGAACACGGTGACGATGTCGGTGATGGCATGAGGAGTCTGGAACGAGCCGGGGGCGTCATTTCCTGCCACCGAGGTCGACGTCGAAGCGTCGGACTCGCCACTCGTCTCTGCCCCCGCCGACTCGCCACTCGTCTCTGCCCCCGCCGACTCTGCAACGGACTCGGGAGTGGTGGTGCTGCTCACGGTGATCGCTTCGTCGTCGCCGCCCTGCCCGAGGGCGAGAAACCCGATACCGGCCACGATGATCAAGCCCAGGGCACCACCGAGAACGAAGAGCAACGTCTTCGAGCCACTCGATCCACCGTTACCGCCAACGGTCGCAGAGACGGGGGCGTCGCCCCCGAAACCAACGGGAGGAACCGTCGTCGTCACCGGGCTGCCCATCGTCGGAGGACCGGCTGGGGGCGGGCCGTGGGGATCCGAGCCGAACGGAGGGGCTCCGAATCCCCCGGTGACCGGATTGGATGCCTCCTGGAAGATCGGAGCCACGGCAATCGTATGATCCGGGATCTGGCCCGAGGGCACGACCCCGGTCGGTGACCCATCGGCCGTCGGCATCGCCACCACAGCGACCCCCGGACCATACCCTTCCGGCCACCAGGCTCCATCAGAGGCCTGGTACCACCCTTGGGGCGGCGGCCACGGATAGTCGTTCTCGTCCCAGGCCCGATAGGTCTGTGTCACGGCATGCCTCCGGCAGGTCAGAATGGTTGCGTCGCAGCACCCGCTCCTGCCTCGCGACGACGAACGACCTCGAAGCAGGCGACGGCGCCAGCCATGGCAACATTCAAGCTGTTCAAACGACCGCGTAGAGGGATGGCGGCCAAAACATCGACCCTCTCCCGCACCAAGCGCCCCAACCCGTCCCCTTCGGCCCCCAGGACCAGGGCAACTCGGGTATCACGATCGATCGGCAACCCGAAAATCGTCGTCTCGGCGCCGGCCTCGAGCCCGACGGTGAGGACATCCAACTCGGTGAGACGCGCAATCGTCGCCGGAATCCCCCCGACCACGGCCATCGGGAGATGCTCGATGGCGCCGGCCGCGGTCTTGGTCACGGTCGGGGAAATATGCACGGCGCGATGTTTCGGAAGGACGACACCAGTCACTCCAGCGCACTCGGCCGTTCGCAAGATGGCTCCCAGATTCCCTGGGTCCGTGATGCCATCGAGCACCAACAAGAAGGCCCCCGGGGCCGTGGCCAGATCGTCGAGGCTGTACTCCTGAAGCTCATCGGCCCGGGCCAGCACGCCCTGATGGGACTCGGTCAGAGCTTCCATGTCGAAGTGCCGACGACTGACTGCCTTGACCGGGACGTTGACGTCTCGGGCCAGCTCCACGATGTCGGAGAGAATGTCGGCTGGTTCCAACTCGTCGATGAGATACACCTCGCGAACCCGACGGTTGCCGGCCAGGAACAGCTCGCGGACGGCTTGGCGGCCTTCGACCTGGTCCCCACCCAGTCCCCTCTTGGCCGCCTTGGTACGGCCCCGAACCGGACCCTGCGATCCGCCACGCGGTGCAACACCACGAGGGGTGCGCCTGTCGTTGGTCCGACTGTCGTTGGTGCGACTGTCGTTGGTGCGACTGTCGTTGGTGCGACTGTCGTTGGTGCGACCGTTCTTGGCGCCCGAGGTCCGGCTCGGCCCGGCCGCCGACGTTGACTCAGACCGACGCGGACTGTCTGTTCGCTTGCCACGACGGGACGGCCCCTGTTGCTTGGCGACCGGGCGACCGGGACCGTCGGCACCGCCCCTGGACCGCTTTCCCGCCGTCGGCTTCTTCTTGTTCATGGCTTCATCGTGCCGCGTCGAGCCAACAACGCAACCGCATGCCCCTGCACTCCTCCACCCAGGCCGGCTTCAT
>CALACD010000410.1 GCA_937890445.1 uncultured Acidimicrobiia bacterium
ATCGCTTGGGTAGTCAGATTGCCACCAAGCTGAAGGTGTACGCCGGTCCCCGGCATCCCCATGCTGCCCAGAACCCCAAAGCACTCGAGATCAAGGGCGCACGACGCGAGGTGAAATCATGAGCACCATCCAAGCCACCGGACGTCGTAAGCAAGCTGTGGCCCGAGTACGGCTTCGAGCCGGTACCGGTCAGATCACGGCCAACGGGCGTTCCTTCGAGGATTACTTCCCGTCGGCCGTGCACCGCAAGCTGATCACCGAGCCGTTGCGAGTGACCGATCAGGAAGAGGCCTTCGACATTGATGTGAACCTCCACGGCGGAGGACTGTCTGGCCAGGCTGGCGCCTTTCGCCTCGGCATCACCCGGGCCATCATCGAACTCGACCCCGAGCACCGCCCCGCGGTGAAGGCCGAGGGACTCCTCACCCGTGATCCACGGAAGAAGGAGTCGAAGAAGTACGGCCTCAAGAAGGCCCGGAAGGCTCCGCAGTACAGCAAGCGCTGATGTCCCATCCTCGTTTCGGTACCGACGGCGTTCGGGGTGTCGCCAACGGCGAACTCACCCCGGACGTCGCGGTGGCCCTGGCCCGGGCTGCCAGCGAGGTCCTCGGCGGGAACCGCGTCGTCATCGGGCTCGACACCCGCCGGTCCGGCCCGATGCTCGAGGCGGGTCTGGTGGCCGGCTATCTGGCCAGTGGCGTCGATGTCGATCTGCTCGGCGTCGTGCCCACGCCGGCCGTGGCTTGGGTATCGGCCCACGACGGAGTGCCGGGGGTGATGATCTCGGCCTCGCACAATCCATTCGCCGACAATGGCATCAAGCTGTTCGCCCCAGGCGGACTGAAGTTGAGCGATGCGGTCGAGGCCACGATCGAGGCTCGTTTCCACCAACTGCTCGACGGGATGTCGGCCACTGCGCCTCCCGTCGGTGCCGCTGTCGGCATCACCCGACGGTCCGAGCGATCACGTGGCTGGCAGGATGCGGTCTGCGCGTCGATCGGTCACCGGCGTTTCGAGGGCGTGCGGGTGGTGCTGGATTGCGCCAATGGTTCGGCCAGTGGCGTTGGTCCCGAGATCTTCTCCACGCTGGGAGCCGATGTGGTGGTCGTGGGCAACGAGCCCGACGGGATCAACATCAACGCCGGTTGCGGCTCGACACATCCGGAACTCCTCCAAGCGGCTGTTGTCGACCACGGTGCCGATCTGGGGCTTGCCTTCGATGGCGACGCCGATCGTTTGATCGCGGTGGACGAGGTCGGGAGGATCGTCGACGGCGATCACGTGCTGGCCATGCTGGCCCACGACTGGAGCCAGACGGGGCGGTTGGCAGAGAACAGTGTGGTCGTTACGGTCATGTCCAACCTGGGATTCCGGCGAGCGATGGCTTCGGCCGGCATCAACGTCATCGAGACAGCAGTGGGGGACCGCTACGTGCTCGAAGCGCTCGACCAGGGTTCGTTCTCCCTCGGCGGCGAACAGTCGGGCCACGTGATCTGTCGAGATCTGGCCACGACCGGCGATGGCGTGCTGGCCGGTGTTCAGTTGCTCGATGCTGTTCTTCGTTCGGGCAGTTCGCTGGGGGGCCTGGCCGGCGCGGCGATGACCTCGATGCCTCAAGTCCTGAAGAACGTTCGTCTTCCCGCTCGCGATCCACAGATCGTCGAACTTCTCCAGGGCGAAGTCACGGCCGCCGAAGACCAGATGGGCGCCGACGGCCGGGTCCTGGTTCGGGCCTCGGGCACCGAGCCACTGGTTCGGATCATGGTCGAACATCTCGACGCGGTGACGGCCGAACGGGTTTGTGATCACCTAGTTTCGGTGACCGAAGCGCTGGTCCGGAAAGGAACGTGATCCCACGGCATGATTCCGACCTTGCGGGCTGAGTTTCCGATGCGGAGGATGAGCCGGCGAAGAATTTCAGAATCAGGGGTATCACTCAGTATTTGCCCGCTGCGTGCCGATGTGAACGATGACGGGACGATGTCAAGGAGCTAGCTCGCAATCATGTGTGGAATCATCGCAATTGTTCGTAGACGTTCGACCCGTACGGTCCCTGCATCCGATGCACTGTTGACGCAATTGGCCCTGGCCAGTACCGAGGTGCCGGCACCGAACCACCCTGAACTGGCTGCGGCGTTGTCGACGACAGGCTCCCGTTTGGGTGAAGTTGATCGTCTGCTTCGAGGTGAAGCCGGGCTGCAGGCGTTGCTGGATGATCCCGGTTTGGTGCTCGGCATCACGCAGCATCTGGCCCAGATCTGGACCGCCCTCGAGCGGATCGATGGCTATCTCGACGCCGAGGGAGATCGCATCGCAGATCTCGAGGCGGTCAACGGAGGCTTGATCTTGGCCAAGGACGCGGCGTGGGCCATCGAACGAGACCGGTTACGCACGGCCCGTGAGGTGGCCGACCTTGCCGGACCCAATCCCAGCGGCGCGGCCATCGCCGTGATGCTGAGCGTCCAACAGGCACTGAGTGCACTGGATCGGCTCGAGGTGCGGGGCCGCGACAGCGCCGGTCTCCATGTACTGGTACGTCATCACGGCCTGGATCTCGAGTCGGGGTCGGTGCGAGCTCTGCTCGACCACCGCATGGCCGACACCCTCTTCACCCACGGCGCTGTTCGTACCCCCGAGGGCTTGCTGAGCTTCATCTACAAGGCCGCGGCCGAGATCGGTGAACTGGGCGACAACACCATGGCCATGCGGGCCGCTATCATGCACGACGATCTGTTGCGGATGGCTCTGCGAAACGAATCGGCCGAAGCCACCGTCCTGGGCCACACTCGTTGGGCCTCGGTAGGAATCATCTCCGAGCCCAACGCCCATCCGGTGAACAGCGATGAACTGGACACCAGTTCAGGGCCGTACGTGACGGCGACGCTGAACGGCGACGTCGACAATTTTTCGGATCTGATCGCCACCGAGAAACTTCGGATCGCGGGGGAGATCACCACGGACGCCAAGGTCATCCCGACCCTGGTCTCGCGTGGGCTGGGCGAAGGTCACGACCTGGACGAATCGGTGCGGCGAGCGGTTGCCCAGTTCGAGGGATCGGTGGCCATCGGCATCAGTAGTTCGACTGCTCCCCAGGATGTTCATCTGGCGCTGCGAGGCAGCGGCCAGGGAGTGTTCATCGGCCAGGCCGAGGATGCCGTCATCGTGGCCTCCGAGCCCTATGGCGTCGTCGAGGATGCTTCGGCCTACCTGCGGATGGACGGTGAGACGCCGGCTGATCCGATGAATCCGACGGTCAGCCAGGGACAGATCGTGCGGATCTCGGGCGCGCAGGCCGGAGATCGTGTTGCCATTACCCGGTTCGCTTACGACGGCACGCCGTTGCCGGTCGACGACACGGAGTGGAAGGCACCCGACGTCACCACCCGTGACATCGACCGCGGTGATGCGGATCATTTCCTGCTGAAAGAGATCAGCGAATCGCCGGTCTCGTTCGCCAAGACGCTGCGGGGCCGAATCGTCGACATCGACGGCGAACTCGAGGTTCGACTGCCGGCCGAGACCATGCCGGACTCGGTTCGGCGCCGCATCTCCTCCGGGGAGATCAAGCGAATCGAGGTCATCGGTCAGGGCACGGCGGCGGTGGCCGGTCAAGCGGTGAGCGCCGCGTTCGATTGGGCCCTGCGAGGAACCTCGATCCCGGTGCGGGCCATCACAGCGACCGAGCTGTCAGGTTTCCACCTCCGAGATGACATGAACGACACGCTGGTGATTGCCATCAGCCAAAGTGGAACGACGACCGATACCAACCGTACCGTCGACCTCATCCGGGCCCGGGGTGCCGTGGTTCTGGCCATTGTCAACCGGCGGGGGAGTGATCTGGTCGACAAGTCCGATGGGGTGCTGTACACCTCTGACGGTCGGGACGTCGAGATGAGCGTCGCGTCGACCAAGGCTTTCTATGCGCAGATCGCCGCCGGGTTCCTGATGGCGCTCGGCGTGTCGGCCCTCATCGAAGGTCGTGTTTTGGGAGCCGCAGAGGAGCAAGCGCTGCTGCGGTCGTTGCGTTCGTTGCCGGAGGCGATGAGGGCCACACTGTCGAAACGTCCCGAAATCGCCGCCGCGGCCGGACGTCATGCACCAAGTCGACGCTATTGGGCCATGGTCGGCAATGGCGCCAACCGGGTGGCAGCCCAGGAGCTGCGCATCAAGCTCAGCGAACTCTGTTACAAGTCCATCGCTTGCGATGTCACCGAAGACAAGAAGCACATCGATCTGTCGTCGGAGCCCATGATCCTGGTGTGCGCGGCGGGGCTGGTCGGATCGAATGCCGACGACGTGGCCAAGGAGGTCGCCATCTTCCGGGCCCACAAGGCGGCCCCGATCGTGATCGCCACCGAGGGCGAGAACCGCTTCTCTTCGGCGCTCGAGGTGATCGCCGTCCCTGATGTGCATCCACTGCTGGCCTTCGTGTTGTCCACCGTGGTCGGCCACCTCTTCGGCTACGAGGCTGCGTTGGCCATCGATGCCTCGGCTCGCCCACTGCGAGAAGCACGTGGCGTGATCGAACACTACGTGGGAGCCTCGGGAGACGACTGGTTCGAGTCCTTTGGTGAAGAGCTCGAACCCAGGGCCGCTCGCTTCTTCGATCTGCTCCGCTCCAATGACTACAACGGCCACCTCGAGGCGTCGACGGCCGCCCGTCTGGCCATGCTCCTCCGCTTTGCCACCGGGGTGATCCCGTTCGACAGCTACCAGACCGAGATGGGCAAGGTGGGTACGCCGGGCACGATCGTCGAGGACTTGGCGAGCGCTTTGACCGCAGCCATCGAAGAACTGACTCGACCAGTCGATGCCATCAAGCACCAGGCCAAGACGGTGACCGTCGGTATTTCTCGTGCTGACGAGAGCCTGCTGCAGGCCGAGCTCATTCAGGATGTCTTGGCCACCGGCTGTCCCCGAGACCGGCTCAGCTACCGTTCGCTTCGGGCTCTGGCCGCGCTCAGCCCTGCGGTGGAGGAGGTCGTGGGTTACACCCGCTACCGGATCGAGGGCGACAACGTCTCCTCGGCCATGGTGTCGGTGGTCGACCGAGGTGGCATCTCCACCGCCCTCACGTCCCGGGTCGACAAGGATCCTTCCCTGCGTGGCACCAAGCACCGGGTGGCTGTCGAGCTCGAGCCATTGGTGACGGTCGGCTCCGACGGGAGGGTGGTGCTGATCATCCCCGAAGTCAAGGATGGTGAGTCGACGGGGCTGACGCTGTGCCACCTCAAGCTCGAGGACGATCTGGGCACGGCCACGGCTCGTGCGGTGCTCCAGGGTTACCGAAATCGCTATCGCCAGCTGGTTGATGTCGTGACCGAGCGTGAACCTTCGTTCCGGGAGGATCTCTTGGCCGAGATCGACACCGTGCAGTTGTTGACCTCGCCGATCTCCGAGATCGCTGCCCGGTGGATGGCGAGCTGAACGTCTCCTACCGGTCTGACGTGTGCCGGTCGGTCTGGCCACGCAATAGCGTCGTGTCATGAGTGAACCCATTCGTCTGGCCATCGATCGAGCGATGGTCGTCTTCGGCGGGGGCCAGGGACTGATGCCAGAGCTGGCGGCTGATGCCGTGCTGGCTCGAGCTCGATCTGGCGAGATACAGGCGGCAGTCCCGCGCTTGTTGGAGCTGATGACGGATGATCAGCTGGGAGACGTCGAGCCGTGGACGATCGCTCGACTGTTCGAAGACCAGAGCTGGCGTCAGTGGAGCGATGAGCAACGAGAGTGCGTCGAGGCCGTCCTCGACGCGTGGTGGTCGACGTTGTTGGTTCTGTACCCCTTCGAGCCCGGCGTCGACGATGTACTGGCGACCTTGGCCGTCTTCGGGTTGCCCCTCGTGCGTTGGCTGCTCCCACTCCTGGAATCTCTCGACGGCTCCGGAACCCTCCACGTGCGAGACATCGTGCTCGGCGGTCTGCCTGGCCCTGGCTGGCGCGAGCATCAAGCAGCCCGTCTCGAGATTCTGGGCTGGTGTCGGAGCGAACCGGTGGTCATGGGCCTGGCCGTGGTCGGCGGCGTCCACCTGGCTCCGGGTGAGCTTGGCCTGCTCCTCGACGAATTGCTCTGATGCGGCCGATCGTCACCCCTTCCCAGATGCGACAAGCAGACGAGGCCGCACCGGAAACGTCCGAGGAGCTGGTCGGGCGGGCCGGCTGGGCGGTGGCTCGAACAGCTCGGTCCATGCTGGGCGGCAGCTATGGACGCCGGGTGGTGGTGCTGGCGGGCCGAGGAACCAACGGCGCCGATGGCCGAGTGGCGGCCGCCGTGCTGGTCCGGTGGGGAGTGCGGGTCGAGGTGGTCGACTGCGAGCCCGATGTTGGGGGCACGCTGTCTGTCGAGTCGGCCGAACGGCTGGCTGCGTTGATTGCCGATGCTGATCTGGTGATCGATGCTGTCTTCGGGACGGGGTTTCGAGGCACGTTCTACGGACCGGAGGTCGGCGACACGCCGGTGTTGGCGGTCGACCTTCCCTCCGGTGTCGACGCACTGACCGGTCGGGTGCCGGGCCGTCCGGTGCCGGCGACTCGCACCGTCACCTTCGTGGCGGCCAAGCCCGGCCTTCTCCTTTGGCCGGCCGCTCGGTATGTGGGAGTGCTCGAGACGGTGGACATCGGGGTCGACCCCGGAACCGTCGACCGGTGGTGGCTGGATGACGACGACGTCACCTCGGGCTGGCCCCGGCGTTCGGCACAGGCGCACAAGTGGCAGAGCGCGGTGTGGGTCATCGGAGGTGGACCGGGCATGACCGGGGCGCCGAACCTGGCGGCGCTGGCGGCCGGGAGAGCGGGGGCTGGGTATGTGATGCTGTCGATTCCCGGCGACGATGACTCGATGACCGGTGGGGCTGGCGGTCCGATCGAGTCGGTTCGTCGGGTGCTGGAGCCGGACTGGTCGGTGTCGGTCGGTGCAGAGGTGGGTCGAGTCAGGGCGTTGGTCCTGGGGCCTGGGCTGCCAGTTCGGTGGGCCGACGAGGTTCGTTCGGTCGTTCGCTCGTGGCCGGGACCGCTGGTGCTCGACGCATCGGCCATCGACGCGGTCGGCGCCGAGCCGGAGCTGCTGCGATCGAGATCGATTCCGGCGGTCCTCACTCCTCACGCCGGCGAGTTCGAACGGTTGGCCCAGCGAGTCGACGAACCGATGAACCATCGAGATCCAGCACTCGATCCGATCGTCTCGGCGGAAGACATGGCCGAGAGGACGGGTGCGGTGGTGGTGTTGAAGGGTCCCACCACGGTCGTGGCCGACCCGAACGGATCGACCTGGGTGTCGACCACAGGAGACGCACGGCTCGCCACCGCCGGCACCGGAGACGTCCTTGCCGGGTTGATCGGTGCTGCGTTGGCCCAGGGGCTCGCTCCGGGCCCGGCAGCAGCGCTGGCCGTGCATCTCCATGGTCAGGCCGCGAGAAGGGGACATCGGGTTGGGTTGATGGCCGGAGACCTTCCAGAGCTGGTGGCCCAGGTCCTGGCGGGTTGCTGCGAGTCTTCATGAAGGTTCTGCTGGTCGAACCCTGGCTCGGGGGTTCCCATCTCGCTTGGGCCCAGGGTCTGGCGGCCGCGAGCCAGCACGAGATCACCATCGTGGGTCTTCCTGCCGAACTCTGGCGCTGGCGACTTCAGGGTTCGGCCCCGACATTGGCCGCTTCGGTCCGCACCGAGGTGGCTCGGCATGGCACGCCCGACCTTCTCCTGATCAGTGGGATGACCGATGTCGCACAACTCCTGGGGCTGGTCCGGATCGTCATTGGGCCTGACGTCGCGGTGGCCGTCTACCAGCACGAAACCCAATTGTTGTATCCGACCGTTCGCGCCGACCGTTCGGCTGTGCTGGTGAACTGGACGTCGTGGTTGGCGGCCGACGCGGTCTTCTTCAACAGCGACACACATCGTCGAGAGGTCGTCGAGGCGCTGCCGGGCTTCTTGGATTCGTTGCCTGATCATCATCATCTCGATCTGCTGGACGAGGTCATCGCCAAGTTCGAAACCTTGCCGCTCGGTGTCGACCTGTCGTGGGTCGGGCCGGGGGATCGAACCGACAATCCGCATCCGGTGATCTTGTGGCCTCACCGATGGGAACCCGACAAGGCGCCCGAGGTGTTCGATCGAGCCCTGGCTCGGCTCTCGGCGGCCGGGCTGACCCACCGTGTCGTGCTGGCAGGCGAGGCCCCGACCGTCGACGATGGCATGAGGGCTCGTGTCGCGGCTCGTCACGGGCCCAACGTCGTGGCCATGGGGCCGCTGTCGTTGCCCGAGTATCGCGACGCTGCCCGCACCGCAGATCTCGTGGTGAGTTGTGCTCGGCACGAGTGGTTCGGGATCGCGGTGGTCGAGGCAGTTGCTGCTGGCAGTATCCCGGTGGTTCCCGACGCCCTGGCGTATCCCGAAGTGCTGGGTCACCGGGGATACCGTGCGGGAACGTTCGGGTCGGCCCTGGAGGCAGCGGTGCGAGCGTGGAAGCCCCAGGATCGTGCGTCGGCGTCGCTTGTTCGACAGGTGCAGCGATTCGACTGGTCGGTCATGGGGCCCCGTTACGACCGTCGGCTTGGTGAACTCTCTAGACGACGGTGACCGAACGGTCGTGACGAATGATCGGGTGTGTGTGGGCACTAGGGTCGGAGCGTGATCACAGACATTCCGGGTGTTGCCGTCGGGCACTGGACGAATCACGAGGCGCGGACGGGTTGCACGGTGGTGGTGCTGCCCGAGGGTTCGGTGGCATCGGGTGAGGTGCGAGGCGGAGCCCCGGCAACACGAGAGTTCGCGCTGCTCGACCCGCTACGAACCGTTACCGCCGTCGATGCCGTGGTGTTGTCGGGGGGATCGGCCTTCGGCTTGGCCGCCGCCGATGGCGTGATGAGCTGGCTCGAGGGGCGTGGCCGTGGCTTCGAGACGTCATTCGGTCGCGTTCCGATCGTGGTCGGGATGAGCCTGTTCGATCTGGGTGTGGGCGATCCGACCGTTCGGCCGACAGCGGCCGATGGGCGGTCGGCGGCCGACGCCGCAGCGGAACAAGCCTTCCCGTTGGGTCAGGTGGGCGCCGGTACCGGCGCCACCGTGGGCAAGTGGCGTGGTCGCGACCGGGCCCGCCCCGGTGGGCTCGTGACCGCGACGATGCGCCACCACGATCTCGTCGTGGCTGCGCTGCTGGCTGTGAATGCCGTCGGTTCGATCGATGACGGGACCTCGGTCGAGGATCTGGGAGCGCCTGCAACCGCAGCCGACGTCGCCTCGGACCGTACGAACACCACGATCGGAGTGGTGGTCACCAACGCGGTGGCCGACAAGCGACTCTGTCATCTCGGCGCCCAGAGCGCCCACGACGGCCTGGCCCGAGGATTGTTGCCAGCTCACACCGGAGGCGATGGAGATGCCATCGTGGTTGCCGCAACCGGAGTTGTCGAGGCCAACGAGGCCCACCTGCGGTTGTTGGTGCAACAGACGGTGGTGCGAGCGCTCCGGTCGCTGCCGGATTGAGCGCAGGTCCGACGACGAGGCAGGTCAGAGTCCAGGCGGCGTATTGGCACCGCACAAGATCACGGCCACCGACGAGGCGTTCAAGACAGGGTGCGGCACGTCGAGGGCGGCCAGTGGCGCGGCCGCTGCCGGTTCGACCAACAGACGGAATCGCTCCCACAGCAGTCGCCGGGCCTTGGCGACGGCGGAGTCGCTCACCACGATGCTGGCGGTCCCAGCTCGTGACATTGCCGACCAGCCGAGCGATCCCAGTCGAGTGGCGCCGAGCGAATCGGCGGCAAGACCAGTGACCTCGACGTCGGTCGGACCGCCTTGTTCCAGCGCACTGGCGTAGGTGGCGGTGCCCTCGGTCTCGACCGCGATCAACGGAACCTCTGTCCCGAACCATGACGCCATTCCTCCGGCCAGACCACCGCCCCCACAAGCGACCAGCGCGACCTCGCAGCCGGGAACCTGTTGTTCGAGTTCGAGCGCAACGGTGCCGGCACCGGCCACGACCTGGCGTTGGTCGTAGGCATGGATGGCAACTGCGCCCGATCGTGACGCGAAGTCCCCGGCCGCGGCCAGGGCGTCGGCGTAGACCGACCCGACGATGTGTACGTCGGCCCCGTAGTCCCGGAGGCGTTGAACCTTGGCCTCGGTCGCGACGGTCGGTACGAAGACGGTGGCCCGATACCCGAGTCGAGCGGCTGCCCACGCCACTGCGGCTCCGTGGTTACCGCCCGAGGCCGCAACCACGCCGGCCGGACCGACCTCGGTCGTCATCAGTGCGTGCAGGGCGCCGCGGGCCTTGAAACTACCGCTGTGTTGCGTGTGCTCGAGCTTCAGATGCAGGTGTTCGAACCGGGTCACACCGAACCCTTCGCCGTTGCTGGTGAGGAGCGGTGTGCGGCGGACCATGCCAGAGATCCGTTCGTACGCCTCCTCGATCTGTTGGCGGTCGATGACGTCGGGTGTGTTGTTGGCGTCATCGCTCGGATCGCGGTCGCGGTGCATGCCTGCACGGTAGAGCGGGCGGGTGGTGAGAACGCTCCGATCCGAGGACTTGGTCGATTGGTTAGCCTCAGGAGGTCATGTCACTGCCTCTCGTGGTCACCACCTCGTCTCCCAGCCAAACCAAGGCATTGGGCTCGGCCCTTGCCGGCCTTCTGGGCGATGGAGATCTCGTCGTGCTCGCCGGTGATCTCGGCGCAGGCAAGACCTGTTTGACACAGGGCATCGGCGCCGGTTTGGGAGTGACCGGCCGTATCACCTCGCCCACCTTCACCATCGCCAATGAACACATCGGTCGCATCCCGCTCCACCACCTCGACGTCTACCGCCTCGATCAGTTGGAGGAGACACTCGACCTGGATCTCCCCGAGTTGTTGGAACATGGGGTCACGGTCATCGAATGGGGTGAGCCCTTCCTGCCCGCTCTGTCGGAGGATCGATTGATCATCCGACTCTTCCTCGGACCCGACGACGACGACCGCCGGATCGAGTTCGAACTGCATGCCGGTTTCGTCGATCGTCTCGACGCGCTCCGCGTGGCCATCGCTCCCTGGAGCGTTTCGTGTTGATTCTGGGTGTCACCACGTCCACGGCTGCCGTCGGCGTTGCTGTCTGGTGCGACGACGAGGTGTTGTCGGTTCAACAGGTGCGCACCGACCGTCGCCATGCCGAGGAGTTGACGCCGATGCTGGCCCAGGTGTTGGCTGATGCGGGCGTCGAGGTGTCCGACATCGATCGACTTGCCGTCGATGTCGGCCCGGGTCGGTTCACGGGTATGCGGGTGGGGTTGGCCACGGTCCGAGCTCTGGCCTTTGCCGTCGATTGTCCCGTCGTTGGAATCACCAGCCTCGAGTTGCTGGCTGCAGCGGTTCCCGAGCGTCCCGTTGTCGCGGTCATCGATGCTCGCCGCAACGAGGTCTTTCAACAGGCCTTCTCCGAAACGAGTACCGGTCCGGCTCGTGTCGGAACGCCCTCGTCGTTGATGTCCGACGTCCCGGATCATGCCCTTGTCGTCGGTGACGGAGCCGACCGGTACCGCGACCTCTACGCCGCGGCTCCCGGAGCGGCCCGGATCCTGGCCGACCAAGACCCACAGGCCGCGATCCTGGTTCGCTTGGCGGCATCGCGGGTTGCGTCTCCGGGACGCACCATCGAGCCGGTGTACCTGCGTGATCCCGATGTGCAGATCAACATCAAGACTCGGCCGAACGAAACATCATGACGACCGTTCGTTTCGAGGAACTGGGGGCCGAGCACTTGGAGGCGGTGGCGGATCTCGAATCGAGGGTCAATCCTCAACCGTGGTCCTACGACTTGTTCGCGGGCGAACTCGATGTCGATGTTCCGGCCCGCCATTGGCTGGTGGTGGTCGACGAAGCCGACCAGATGATCGGGTTCGGCGGAGTCATGTACGTTGTCGACGAGGCGCACCTGATGAATCTTGCCGTGGAGCCGGCGTGTCGGCGTACCGGTATTGCTCGTCGCCTGATCGGGCACCTGTTCCTGGAAGCGGTGGAACGGGGTGCTCGGAACCTGACCCTCGAGGTGCGGGCCTCGAATGCTGCCGCGATCGCTCTGTATCGCCGGTTCGACTTCGCTCCCGTCGGGGTCCGGTCCGGGTACTACCCCGACGGCGAGGATGCACTGGTGCTGTGGGTTCACGACATCGATCGCCCCGATTACTGCGACATGTTGACGGCGGCGGTATCGCTGGGAACCGAAGTGCGGGACATCAAGAGGGTGGATGAGGCGGAATGAACCAACAGGTGGTGTTGGCCATCGAGACCAGCTGCGACGAGACCTCTGTTGCCATCGTCGCAGGAGGCTCCCGAGTGTTGGCCAACGTGGTGTCGAGTCAGGTCGATTTGCATGCCCGTTTCGGCGGAGTGGTACCCGAGGTTGCCAGCCGGGCCCATCTCGAGTTGCTGGAGGTCGTACTGCAAGAAGCGCTGGACGAAGCCGAGATGACGGCGGTGGACATCGATGCGGTGGCAGCGACCCACGGTCCGGGCCTGATAGGTGCACTGTTGGTTGGCGTCAGCGCAGCGAAGGCCCTCTCGGTTGCCTGGCGAGTCCCCTATGTCGGCGTCAACCATATGGAAGGGCATCTCTTCGCCACGTTCCTGGAACGGCCGGATCTGGCTCGCCCGGTCGTCGTCCTGCTCGTTTCCGGGGGTCATACGATGCTCGTGCACCTGAGTGAGCTGGGCCGCTATCGCTTGTTGGGTTCGACGACCGACGATGCGGCCGGTGAAGCCTTCGACAAGGTGGCGAGGTATCTGGGTCTCGGGTACCCGGGTGGTCCCGCCATCGACCGACTGTCGCAAGAGGGTCGGGCCGATGCGATCGCGTTTCCCCGCGGCTTGCTCGATGATGGGCTCGACTTCTCCTTCAGCGGGATGAAGACCTCGGTCATCAACTACGTCCGTAAACACCCCGATACCGCCAACGCCGACCTTGCTGCCAGCTTCCAGGAAGCTGTCGTGGACGTGTTGGTGGCCAAGACGATCCGGGCTGCCACCATGACGAAAGCTGCCAGTGTCTGTCTCGGTGGCGGTGTGGCTGCGAACCGCCGCCTCCGGTCACGATTCGCCGAGGCAGCGGCAGCTGGTGGATTCGACTGTCTGGTCCCCGATCGGGCCTACTGCACCGACAATGCGGCAATGATCGCGGCCGCGGCCGCCTGGCGTCTCTCCCAGGACGGCCCGACCGGTCTGGACGATGGTGCGGCCCCGAATCTCAAGCTGCCGCTCATCGATTGACGAGCGTCTGCCGCAAGCGGCGCCTCGTAGTGGCTCCCGACCGTCGTATCAGGACCGTCGTATCAGGACAGTCGATCGAGCAGTTCGGCGAGGTCGGATACTCGTGGATGGGGATAGTCGCGATGATGGTCGTACGGATCGAGTTGTACCACCTGCATCCCGGCCCGGGTCGCCCCGACCACATCGGCGTGCACCGTGTCGCCGACATAGAGGGTTCGTTCTGCGGCCAGACCCAGGAGGTCGAGGGCTGGTGTCATGATGGCGGGATCGGGCTTGGCCACCCCGGCCAGCGCACTGTCGACCACGATGGCGACACTCGGCAGAGGTCCCGGGCCGACCTGACACACACCGAACGTCTGCATCGATTCCTCGGCCGACCCGTCGTTGTTGGAGACGATGGCGAGAGGCCGTCCCGTCTCGGCCAGCCGATGGAAGGAGGCGATGTTGGCATCGTGAGGCCAGTCCCATCGAGTCCGTACTGCGGACCGAAAGGACGCAAGATGCTGGTCCGGAATCCCGAGGGATGCGGTGTAGGCCCGGTCGTAGTCGAGCCAGAAATCGTGGTCGTGTTCGGCCGGGGCCCGGGTGCCCTCGGCCAAGGCCCTACACCCGGCATGGTGAGCGCGCCGGTAGGACTCGAGCTCCTCCGGGACCTCGAGTCCCAGAACGATCTGGAGCGATCGCACAGGAGAGAAGTGGGGATAGAGGAAGACCCCTCCGATGTCGAAGATCACGCCATCGACCTTGTCGGGACTGAAGTGAGCCTCCGTTGTTTCGATCACGACACGAGGCTACGACGGCTTCGGCTGTTCGGTGGTCGCGTGGCTGCGGCCGCCCGCCCGAGGCGGTCTGCTCCCTGGGCACAACATCCCTACTTCCGATGACCGAGGAACGTTACGTTCGGTGGACAGAGGTTCACGTTTCTCGTGAAGCTCGGAGTCGGTGTCGGGCGAGACGGGTGGTGTGGGAAATGCGACGAACTGCGGTTTGGCGCTCTCGGTGGCAGCGTCGTGGACAGCAGTCGGCGGTGGGTCCATCCTCGACCTCGGCAGACAACGTTCGGTCGGACTCTGTACTCCTGCGTGACCGAGCGTTCGGCGCAGCATGTCGCCCTGGCGTCTTCGTCGTCGATCGTCCGGCCACCGCTCCTCGCTCTTCCTACATTCGCCACGTTTCCTCGCCGAACGGTTCGGGTCCGACTGCCTCTCAGTTGGTCGGCGATGTGGTGCGGAACCTCGAACCATTGGGCCTTATCCCAGCGCGGCTCACGTCCACGCGTGGTCGACTGGTCGACCCGGATGGCCGGCGCGCCGCCATCTCGGCCAACGATCTCGATGCTGGCGTGCAACGCATCGATGTGGTCATCGACTCCACGTTGGCCAACGACGCGCTCTCGGCCTTGCGTAAATGGCACTTCAGCGTTCTCGGCGGCACGGACCGGGTTCAGATCAGCGCCCGCATCCGCTGATCTCGGTGCCGGATTCGGGTCCGACCGGCATCGCTGCACCGAAGCGCAGGTAAATTCTGGGCCGTCAGGTTGTCGCCCGCGCCGCGAGTTCGTACCGTTAGCACTCGTCCATTGAGAGTGCTAACGCCATACGGAGGCGAACCTGCATGAAACTGCAACCACTTGAGGACCGTATCGTCGTCAAATCAAAAGACGCCGAAGCCACCACGGCCAGCGGTCTTGTCATCCCCGATAGTGCAAAAGAGAAGCCCCAGCAGGGCGAGGTTCTGGCGGTGGGCGCTGGTCGTCGTGCCGACAACGGAGATCTCATTCCCATGGAGGTGAGCGTCGGCGATGTCGTCGTCTACTCCAAGTACGGCGGTACCGAGATCACCATCGACGGTGACGAGCTCCTCATCCTGACCGCCCGCGACGTCCTAGCGATTGTGAAGTGAGCTGAATCATGTCCAAAGAACTGAAGTTTGATGAACACGCACGCCGCGCCCTCGAGGCCGGTGTGAACAAGCTGGCCGACGCGGTCAAGGTCACCCTCGGCCCCAAGGGTCGAAACGTCGTCCTTGACAAGAAGTTCGGTGCGCCGACCATCACCAACGATGGCGTCTCGATC
>CALACD010000411.1 GCA_937890445.1 uncultured Acidimicrobiia bacterium
GGTGTCGGCGTCGAGATCGCGAAGAAGATCTGTGCCACCTGCCCGGTCAAGGACGAGTGCCTCGAGTATGCGCTGGCGCACCGGGTCGACCACGGTGTTTGGGGTGGTGCGTCGGAACGGCAACGTCGCCGGCTGCTCAAGCAGCGACGCAAGATGGCCAACCGCACCGCTGCGCTCTGACGCCGTTCCCAACATCGATGTGGCGCGTCGCCCTGCTTTTGCCGAGCGCCCTGACTGCTCTCGCGCGCCCGTGATCTAACTTCCAGGAAACCCGAGTTCAGTGGTCAGCGCCGCAGTCGCGTCGCGGAATCGCCGAGCGAATCCATCCTCGCCAGCCGGCATCGAGGCCAGCACCTCACCCACTTCGGTTGCGTCCAACCCGACAATGGTGATTGCTGCTCCATCGGCTTGCACGATGGCGACTTTCCGGTCGGGATCGATCCAGGCCGTCACGCCCGAGATGGACTCCAGATTGCCGGATGGCAACCCCGACCAGTCGACCCGCCCCGGCTCGGAGAAGATCGACACTGCTTCGTCCTTGCGGGCAAACACCGCTTGGCGAAGACGATCGGCCTCGACGTATCCATGGGATTCGAAGTCATGGGGCAAGGAAACCGGGGGCCCGGCCTGAGGATCGAGAGCGGAGAACAACCCTTCGTCCGTCGATCTGCCGGCGAACAGATCCAACACCATCGACGAATGCCGTGCCCTCAGCGCGTCCACCGACGGGGTCACAGCGGGTTGCTCCAACGCGCCGACCACGATCCCCACGGTGAGCGCCACCATACTGGCCGAGAAGAGGGCGCCGGTGACCCGTCCGGCGAAGAGGGGCCGGTGGTCGACTGCGGAGGAGAGAAAGCCAGGCGGTGGCTCGACAGTGGGGAGGGCACCCAGCAACGAGGCAATCTCCTGCTCCCACGGTTCCTCCGGGTGCCAACCAGTCGACGGCGTGTCAGACACTGAGGGCCTCCTTCAGCCGGCTTCTCCCTCGGTGGATCCGACTCCTCACCGTGCCCAGCGGTATCTCGAGATGGTCGGCGATCTCCTCGTAGGAGTACCCCAACACGTCCTTGAGTACGACGGGTGCCCGGTAGTCGGGCGGCAGGTCGGCCAGAAGTCGCTGAAGGTCATCCGGTAGGTCAGCGGCCTCCATCTCGGCCTCGATACCTGGCGAACCGACAAGGAATCGCTCGGCCTCTTCGGGCATCGAAACCGTTGGTCGGCGCTGCTGCTTGCGGACTCTGTCCAAGAAGGCATTGGTCGTGATGCGGCTGAGCCAACCCTCGAAGTTTCCTGGTTTGTAGTTCACCAAACCTCGCCTCACTCGCAACAGCACTTCCTGCGTCAGGTCCTGTGCGTCGTGGTGATTCCCAACCAACCGATACGACAGGCTGTAGATGAATCGTCCGTAGTTGTCGGCGACCTCTTCCCAAGTCGGGACAGTGGCCGGATCGAGCGACTCAGGGCGTGTTGCCACCGCTTCAGCCAACCCGATCGGTAGAGCCAACGCCGGGTGGAACGGAGGAGTTCCCGATCAGGCGGGAGAATCCTCGT
This sequence comes from uncultured Acidimicrobiia bacterium, assembly GCA_937890445.1. Lineage (GTDB taxonomy): Bacteria > Actinomycetota > Acidimicrobiia > Acidimicrobiales > SZUA-35 > JAHECQ01. The sequence continues at coordinate 1,555 of CALACD010000411.1, forward strand.
CCTTCGAAGAACCGTTGCCTTCGGCAATGCCGTCCTTGAATTCCTTTTGTGCTCGACCCAGGTTGCGGGCCAGTTGCGGAAGCTTGGCGCCACCGAACAAGACCAACAAGATGACGAGGATGATGAGCAACTCTTGGGGCTTGAGTCCGGCCATGGCTCAAGGCTATCGGTTATGCCGTCTCAGTAGTTGTCGCCAGAGCGGCCTGACGGGCCAGCGCTCGTTGGCGGCGGATCCTTCGGCGCTCGCGCTCGCTCATACCACCCCAGATACCGAACTTCTCGCCGTTGGCCAAGGCGTACTCCAGGCAGTCGTCACGCACGACACACCCCCGGCACACCTCTTTGGCCTCGCGGGTCGAGGCACCTCGTTCGGGGAAGAACAGATCTGGATCGACCCCAAGGCAGTTCGCAAACTCCTGCCAGGTCGTGTCCAGCATCAAATGTTTCCGCCCAGTACGCATGAAAGCCTCCTCCGCCGACCGGCCCAACGCGGAGAGTTCGCGAGTACGGGTTTGTTGGGCTCGGTTTTGCCCCCGGTCCGCGGTTTGAACTGGGGCGAGTTCTCTAGCTGTAATTACAACATTGCGATTCTGCCGGGTTCGACGTCGTTTTACAAGCAGAAAGTGCGATCAGAGACGTATTGCCCGGTCAGCAGTGTTGGTAGCGACAGGCTCAGCGACCCCGGCCCTGCAAGAGCTTGCGCTTGTGCTCGATGAAGTCGACCAAGACGTAATCACCGAGATTCTGGGGTGAGGTGAAGAAGGCCCGCCCCTTGTTGAGCTCGGTGATCCGTTCCACGAAACCTCGGAGCCCGGCATCGGGATCGAGCATGAACGTGTTGATCGTGATGCCGGCCCGTGTACATCGCATCACCTCGGCCATGGTCTGTTCCACGGTCTCACGAGCCGGCGGGTAGCTGAAGAAGGGCTGACCATTCGGCAACAGATGAGCCGTCGGCTCGCCGTCGGTGATCATGATGATCTGCTTGGTTCCCGTCTCGCGGGCCAACATCTGCTGGCTCAATTTGAATGCATGATGCATGTTGGTGCCGTACACGAAGTCCCAGCTGACCTCGGGAAGGTCGGCCGGCTTCAACTCCTTGGCCACCTCGCTGAAGCTGACGATCCCGAGATAGTCACGGGGGTACTGGCTGGAAATCAGCGAGTACAAGGCCATGGCCACCTTCTTGGCCGGCAGGAAGTTGTCTCGCATCGGCATGGACAACGACAGATCGAGCATCAACACGGTGGACGAACGCACCTGGCGCTCGGTTTCCTCGATCTCGAAATCATCGGGCGTCAATCGAACCGGAGTCCCTCCCCCGGTGCGGGTGATCGCGTTGCGGATCGTTCGTTCGATGTGCAGATTGAACGGATCACCGAACTCATAGGGCTTGGTGTCGAAGGCCCGCTCGTGACCGATGCCGGCTCGCTCGATGTCGTGACCGCCGATACGACTCGGGTCGAGTTTCTTGAACAGATCGCCGAGCGCCTGCTGACCGAGTCGGCGCAGACCCCGGGGGGTCAACTCGAGACGGCCCTCCTTGTTCTGGATCAGCCCCGACTCCTCGAGCATCTTGGCCAGCTCGGCCACGCGTTCCATCGAGGCCGCACTGTCCTCGCCGAGCAACCGCCGGACCTGATCGAGGTCGACCTCGGCCAGTTCCTGAGGCGACGTCGCCGATTGCAGAAACTGCTCCAGCTGATCGAGCTGGCCCAGCTCCTGGAGCATTCGAGACGCATCCGCCATTCCCAGCGGGTCGAACCCCTCGAAGTCGTAGCTCTGCTGCCACCCGGCGTCCGGGAACATCTGTTGAAGGTTCTGACCCAGCCGACTCATCTCGAAATTGAGATCCATGTCCTCCATCAACTGGTTGGACAGATCCATCAACTGCTGACGCTGCTCGGGCGTCATCGAATTGAGCAGAGCCTGCATGGCGGCCATCTGTTGGGCCATCTGCTCCAACAACGCATCAAGGGTCTCGGGGTTGTCGGGGAAGAAATCACCGTACTTCTCCATGAAGTCGGCGAAGTTGCGAGCCTCGGTCTCGGGGTCGACGCCGTTCTCACGCTGTTCGAGCATGTTGTTGAGCTCGGCCATCATGTCCTTCATCCGGGCCATGTCCTCGGGCGAGATGTTCTCCATCGCCCCTGCCATGTCCTGGAACTGCTGCTTGACGAGTTCCTGACGCAACTCGTCGAGGAGTTCGTCGAACTTCTGTTGAGCTTCAGCAGATTCGAACTCGTAGTTCTGCAAGGACCGAACCTTGCCGGCCAGATCATCGGGCATCATGCCCAGCTGCATCTGCTTGTTCTGCGTGGTCTCCTTGGCCAGCTCGGCGTTGCGCTGATCCGACGCGGACGTGTCGGGATCGGCCAATTGCATGTCGGCCAACGCAGCCCGATCCTCCAGGCCCTGCCGCTCGGTATCGATGATCTCACTCAGCGACTCGTTGATCTCGTCGTAGACACCACCGAGATTGTGATTCTCGAGCCGTTCCTGGCGTTCCTGCCGCAGCTTCTCGAGCATCTCGCGGAGGCCCTCGACCCGCTCACCGTTGCGATCCTCGAACCCTTCCTGCATCAAGCGACGCAACGAGGCCATGGGATCGCCGTGATACAGCAGATCGTCGGTCAGCTGACCGAGCACATCGAAGGCGTCGAGCTCGAAGCCCTTCTGCGAGCCGTCCCATTTCGAATACCGGAACCGTGAACCAACCATGTGGATGCCTCCGCTGCGGGACCTGCCGAGCGCACGACCCGCACCCTCGACAGTAGTTTGGATCGGCGGACGGCACGACCTCGGGCTCTTGGAGGGGGGTCGGAGGGGGACATCCCCGATGGGTGATCAGCCCACGACAACGACGGTTGTGTCAGCAAGGTCACGGACTACCCGCGATTCCCGATCCAAGGTACCTTGGATGGTGCGTTGAGCATGGTGGCGACGTGTCTCGAAGCGATCAGAGGGAGCGAGTCGTGGCGAAGTCCACAGAATTGACATCAGATGCGATGGCACGGCGAGGGCGGCGCCTGACCGCCAAGCCCGCAACCACCATCATGGGTGCGGTGTCGATGGCCGCACTCTTGGTGGCCTCGGTCCTGATCGTGCGGTCCGCACCTCGAAGCGAACTGGACGTTCGCCTGTCCGACGGTGCGGTTTGGCTGTCGTCCACCGTCATCGGAGGGGTCTCACTGCTCGATGGCGGCTCGGGAACCATTGCGGCGTCGTTGGGTGTGGCTGCACCTGGCGACGACTTCGAGGTGGAGCAGTTCGGATCGGACGCAGTGATCGTGAATCGTACCGATGGCACCGTGGCCAGGCTGGACGGTTCCAGCTGGACCATCGCCACCGGTCGCGTGCAGTACGGCCAACCGGGGCAGCCTCTGTCGGTCGTGACCGGCGATCGTGACGGGTGGGTGATGACGCCGGGCGAGGCAACTGCGCTGGACATGGAGGAACTGACGGGGCTGGCGCCGATGCCGGTGGCTGCGCCGTTCGCTGACGGCGCCATCATCGCCGACGGTTCACTCATGTACTCCAGTACCGACCCCGATCTGCCGGTACAGATCTTCCCTTCAACCGGGGACGAACCCCTGCTGTTGCCCGAACTCGATGGCCCCACGGCGCTGGTCGATCTCGGTAGTTCGGTAGCGGCCGTCGACCTGGATGATCACCGTGTCTGGCTCGAGACTCGGGGCATGACGTGCCCGTCGATGGAGTTTCCGCCCGACGCCAACCTGCATGCCGCCGGCGGCGACGACCACCTCATCGTGGTCAACGATCAGGGGGGTGCCTTCGTCTGGAATCCGTTGGTTCGGGATTGCCCCGGAGCCGATGACTTCATCAACCTGGGACCCGGTGTCTACGGCATTCCGGCCATCACCGATGGCTGGGCAGTTGTCCCCGAAATCGCAACCGGAGCCGTCATCGTGATCGATCTGGACGGCGGATCGGTGATGGACAGCCAGCGCCTCGCCGGAGTCGAGCCGGGCACCGAGATCACCCTGATCGCCGAAGACGGAGCAATTTGGTACAACGACCCGGCTTCGGCCATGGCCGGACTCATCCGCCGCGACGGAAGCATCGTCCCGATCGCCAAGTACGAAGAGGGCGCCAGCGGCTTCACGACCGCACCCACCGAAGAACCGGGCACCGACGCCCAGGACATCGCAGTGGCCGGTGTCCAGCAGGAACGACAGAATCCCACGACCGACGATCCTGCCCAGGCCGAAGCGACCCCGGCCCCGGCGACCGTCGAGCCATCGGTGGGACCTACAACCGATCCCGTCGGTCCCACCAACCCAGACCCGAATCCAGACCCCGACCCGAATCCGGAGCCGAATCCAGACCCCGACCCGAATCCGGACCCGAATCCAGACCCCGACCCGAATCCGGACCCGAATCCAGACCCCGTGATCAAGGTCACGATGGGCGTGTCAGCCACCCAGGTAGCGGTGGGCGAGACGATCGTGTTCACCGCCATCACGAACCACGGCAATCCGAACAACTGGGACGCATCGGTCAGCCCGACCGGCCCCGAGCTGCAACCGCTCGAGAAGTTCGGCAGCTTCCGTTTCCTGTTCGAGCGTGCGGGCACCTACACCGTGTCGATCCGGGCCTGCGACCCCGATCAGAACTGCGACACCGCTCGGACCCAGGTGACCGTGGTCGAGGATCCCGACGCCATCATCCTGCTCGCCGCCATCGTCGGCCCGACGACGGCCCGCGTCGGCGACGCCGTCAACCTCAGCAGCGCCAGCCAAGGAAGCCCCGACGGCTTCAGCTGGGACACCGACGGCGGCAGCCCGGCCAGCTCGACCAATGAGAACGTGTCCATCACCTGGTCGACGCCGGGCACCAAGACCGTGGAACTGGCCGTCACCCGAGACGGCCTCCTGAATACCGATACCCACGAGATCGTCATCCGGGAGGCGACGACCGATCCCGCCCCCTTCGGGCTGTCGTGCACGCCGACGTCTCTCGAAGCGGGCGAGGTCGCCTCGTGCCAGCTCCAGGGCACCGCCACCGACTTCTCCGGGCTTGCCTTCTCGGCAACGGCGGCCAACAGCTCGGCCCTCACCACCAGCGAACCCGGACCAGGTCGTCTCAACGTTCGCTACGACATCGCCGGCGACGTCACGGTCACGCTGGTCGGGACCGATCGAGGCACCGGGGAGAACGTGTCCCAGGTCGTCACCCTCTCGTTCCAGAACGTGGTCTGCGCCCAGGTCCGTCCCACGCCATCGATCAGTGGGCCCTCGACGTTGACCGTCGGACAGACCGGCAGCTTCACCGGTGACGGGCAGGCCTGCACCACGCCTTCCTACGCCTGGTCGGCGCAGGGTTCGGCCACCATCTCGAACCCGTCGGCCCAGACGACCCAGATCAGTTGGACGACGCCAGGCACGTACGTCGTCACCCTCGACTTCAACAGCGGGGGGAGTGGCAGCGCCAGCACCACCCGATCGGTGACCGTCACCGACGCCGGTCCGGTCTCCGGTGCGCCCTCGGTCGCGATCTCCGGGCCCGCCACTCTGGACACCGGTCAGCCCGGAACGTTCACGATGACCAACAGCGGCGGAACCATCGACAGCTACTCGTGGACGACGACGGGCGGTGGCGGATCGAGTTCGTCCAACAGCCTCAGCGCAACGTGGGCCAGCGCCGGCAGCTATCAGGTGACCCTGCAGGTCAGCGGTCCGGGAGGATCGGACTCCGCCACCTTCGCCGTGACCGTTGCGGCGCCAGCCGTGCAGCCCTCACCCTTCGGCATGACCTGCAACACCGCCACCGCCGAGGTCGACGCCATCTTCCGCTGCTCGCTGACCACGGGCGACCCCGCCGACTTCGGCAACCCGGTATGGACCGTCGGACCGGCGTCGTCACAGTCGTGGTATATGGACGACTGGACAACCGACGCTGCGGGAACGGTGGCCGGCACCACCGTGACCGTCAGTCTGTCCGCCACCGATCTGGCCACGGGGCAAACCGTGTCGGCCAATGACAGCGTGAGCATCGTGACCCCCCAGGCCCCGCCGCTCCAACTGTCCTGCTCGCCGTCGACTCGACCCGCCGACGGCACCAGTGCCGCTACCTGCTCCGTGGCCAACAACAGCGCATTCGGCACGATCAGCTACAGCGTCAGCAATCCGTCAGGGCTGACCCTGAACCAATGGGGCTCTCCGGGAGAGACCTACATCGCTTCCTCCGACGCCGGATCTGTCAGTGTGACCGCCAGCGCCGTGCACACGACAACCGGACAGACCGTGAACGCCGGACCAGTGTCGATCACCTTCGAGGCGGTGGCCCCTCCCCCGCCGACGCCGGCATCGATGAGTGTGTCGTGCAGTGTCGCCAGTGCAACGACGGCCGATCGTTTCAATTGTCAGTTGTCGTCGGGGAACGCCTCGGCCTTCAGTGGTCCCAGCTGGTCGATCAGCCCGGCCGGGACGTTGAGCTGGGGCCAGGGGCCGTTCAGCATCGACGCCCAGGCGGTCGCTCCCGGCACCGTCACCCTGACCCTGACTGCAACCGATATCGCCACCGGCCAGGTGGTCAGCGCCAGCGCCAGCGTGTCGATCAGCTGACCCCGGGGCCCCGACCGATCTGCCCAACCCATTCACCGCAATCGACTGAGCGTTAGCCACAAGGAGCAGCAGGACCGATGACGATGCAACAGCAGCAACCGATGCCTCAAGCCGATCCGTCGGCAGTCGAGGCGTTCAAGGAGCGGTTCGACGCAGTGCATGCCAACGTGTCCCGAGCGATCATGGGCAAGCCGGGTGAGATCCAACTGGCGTTGACCTGCATGTTGGCCGAAGGTCATCTCCTGGTCGACGACGTGCCCGGCACCGGCAAGACCACGTTGGCCAAAGCCATCGCGGCGTCGTTGGGGTCGTCGTTCCACCGCATCCAGTTCACGCCCGATCTGCTACCGACCGACGTGACGGGTTCGATGATCTACAACGCCAAGGACGGCGATTTCACCTTCCATCCGGGCGGCGTGTTCGCCAATGTCGTGCTGGCCGACGAGATCAACCGGGCTTCGCCCAAGACCCAGTCGGCGTTGCTCGAGGTGATGGAGGAACGACAGGTCACCGTCGATGCCGTCGAGCGCCCGGTGCCCCGACCGTTCGTGGTGATCGCGACCCAGAACCCGGTCGAGTTCGACGGGACGTACCATCTTCCCGAGGCCCAGATCGACCGGTTCATGATGCGGATGTCGATGGGGTATCCATCGCATGAGGCCGAGGTCGAGTCGATCATGTCCCGCCTGGCCGGACATCGCCCCGAGGAACTGACACCGGCGATCACTGCCGAGACCTTCGAATGGATGATCGGTGTGGCCCGCATGGTCCATGTGGCCGAGACACTCCAGCAGTACGCCGTCACCGTGGCCGCGGCCACTCGTCGCATGGATGAGTTGCGTCTCGGTGTGTCTCCTCGTGGAAGTCTGGCCCTGGTTCGGGCATCGCAGGCGTGGGCGGCGGCCAAGGGGCGGACGTTCGTGACGGCCGACGACATGCGCGAACTGGCTCCGTTCGTGTTCGGGCATCGCATGCTGCTGTCTCCCGAGGCAGAGTTGCAGGGTCTTTCCTCGGCCGATCTGGTTCGCCACACCCTCGACGCCGTTCCGCTGCCCGAGATCAGGATCTGATGATCACCACCAACGGGAAATGGGTGGGCGGCACCGCCATCGTCCTCCTGATGGTCGGCCTCGTCCTTTCCTACCCATTGCTGCTCGCTCTGGGTGTCAGCATGCTCGCCGCCCTGCTCGTCGGGCTGATGTTCGTCCTCGGCCGCCCTTCGCTGTCGGCACAGCAGACCGTCCAACCGACCGTGGTCGGTGTGGGCGACGCGGCGACCGCGCTGGTCACCGTCACCAACACCGGTTCCCGCACCAGCAGCCCGGTCGTAGCTGCCAACCACATCGGAGGCACCCTTGCCAGCCTGGCCCTGCCCGCCATCGCCGCTGGTGCCTCCCACGTCGCTTCGCTGCCACTGCCCACAGCGACCCGGGGACATTTCCGAGTGGGACCGCTCACGATCGAGCGAGCCGATCCTCTCGGACTGTTCCGGGTCACCACCCATCGAGGAGCCGAGGCCGCGCTTGTCGTCCATCCTGCCATCCACTCGATGGTGCCGCTTCCCACCGGCCATCGACGCGAGTTCGAAGGAGCGGCAGCCGAGCAACCTCATGAAGGCGGCATCTCGTTCCACAGTCTGCGCGACTACGAGTTGGGAGACGATCTCCGCCTGATCCACTGGCGATCGGTTGCCAAGACCGGCAACTTGATGGTGCGCAAGAACATCATCACCAGCGAACCCCGACTGATGATCCTGCTCGACACCTGGGCTGGCAGCTATGTCGGTGATGACTTCGAAGATGCCGTGCGGGTCGCGGCCTCGCTGGTCCAGGCCGGCTGCAATCACAACTACCCCGTACTTTTCCGAGCCACCAACGGCCTGGCCGCCGACGCCAAGGCATCGGGTGAGGGACGGACCGACATCATGCGGATGCTGGCCGACATCCAGCCGAACGCCGATGATCCCGGGCTGAACGGGGTCGTCCGATTCACCGACCGGGTCGAAGGAGTGTCGCTCGGAGCGGTCACGGGCCAACCGCCGGCCGAACGCACGGTGGGCATCTCGCGGGCTCGATCGCGCTTCGACATGGTCACCGTCGTCCAGGTCGGGGAGACCCACGAACGACCTCCGATGCGAATTCCGGGGGCCTTGGTCTTGAACGGTTCGACCAGCACCGAGATCGCCGACAAATGGAAGGCCCGGTTCGGATGACGGGTCCCGCACCGGTTCGCCGCACCCCCAGGATCCACGACATCCTTGCCGGCTGGCTGGTGGCCAGCGCCGTTGCGCTGACAGCGCTGCACTGGAAATCCATCTTCGCCGACCTCGGTTTCGTGGCCCCCGTCTTGTTGGTGACGGTGGCAGTGGCGGCCGCCGTCGTCATCAGCACCACCATCGGATGGTCACGCCCGGCATCGTTCGGGCTCGCGACCGCGGTCACCATCATCGTGCTCGGCACCCGCTACCAGACCTCACTGGCCGATCTCCCCGGGGATCTCATCAGCAGCTGGAAGGCTCTGGCATCGACCGGCCTGTTGATCGCCACCGAACCGCGTTTCGTGCTCGTGCCCGTCCTCGTGGCCGCACTCGGCACCTGGCTGGGAACCGAGGTCCTGGTGCGGAACCGTCTGGGGGCCCCCGCTCTGCTCGCCGTGCTCGCGTCCCACGCCACCGCCCTGGCCTACACCGTCAGCCAGCAACAACCGACCTGGTGGCTGGTCGGTCTCCTGGGCCTTCTGGGCGGACTTCTGCTCGCTCTCGGCGGACTGGCCCGCCCCGGGGGTTCGGAGTATGCACGCGGCGAGTTCTCCATCGGTCCTCGCCAGATGGCATCGGTTGGCGTTGTCGCCGCCGTTCTCGGCCTGGTCGCAGGAGGCCTCACCGTTGTGTTGACGCCCGGGGCCGAAGCCGACGACCGTGCCGCTTTCGACCTTCGTTCCCACTTGAGGCGTCCTCTCGACATCACCGAGTCGGCCACCCCGTTGGCCCGGGTCAAAGCGGGCCTGGTCGATACCGAAGACGCCACGGTCTTCACCATCACCGTCGATGGGCTCGGCCCCGACGACAGCATCGATCTGCTCCCAGTCGCCGTCCTCGACCGCTACGACGGCACGATCTGGAGTACCACGGCTCGGTTCGAGGTGGCCGGAGCATCGCTGCCGGCCCCGCTGCAGCCGATGCCCACGGGAACATCGGTGTCCGTCCTGGTCGACCTCACTGCCCGGTATCCGTTTCGTTTCCTGCCTCAGGCCGGGCGGCTCCAGACCATCGTCGAGGGCGACCTGGCTTGGGATCCCTCGACCGGGACAACTGCCGCACTCGATCCCGATGCCAACCGGTACCGAGCGCGGGCTGCGATCTTCACCACGCCGGCGCTTCCCTCTGCACTCGACACCGCAGGTGCCGTCGGCGTGACGCAACAACGCAGTGAACTCACCGACGCCCAGCGCGATGTCCTGAATCGATACTTGGCCGAGATCACGAGCGCCGACGACGATGCCATCACCCAACTCCAGGCCATCAACGACGACCTGTTGTCCGATCGGTTCGGCTACAACATCGATGCTCCGGCCGGGCACAGTCTGGCTGCCATCACCAGCTACCTCGAACCGGGCCCGGCCGACGCCGGCGCGCCTCCTCCCCGCGTTGGATTCTCGGAACACTCGGCCTCTGCGTTTGCCACGTTGGCTCGCGAGCTCGGGGTCCCGAGCCGCGTGGTCGTCGGGTATCTCCTCCCCGACCCCCTCACCGCCGACCGCCCCCAGGTCACCGTCTCGGACACCATGATCCACGCCTGGCCCGAGGTCTTTCTGAACGACGTGGGTTGGGTTCGCTTCGATCCGACCAACAAACAGAATCAGACGCTGGATCAGCCGACACGGGCTCCGGCAGTGTCGGCCGCAGGGGTCGAGGCCAACGCCACTGACCTCCCCGATCTCGAAGAGCCCGTGCTCCTGGGTGACGAGGAACCCGTGACCGATGCATCCTCGTTGTGGTGGTTGCTGGCGCTGGCCCTCGTGCCCGTGTCGTACGTCGTCGTCGTGGTCGCGGCAAAGCGCCTGCGCCGAGCTCGGCGCAAGGCACGCTCGGCCGACGGACGGGTGGTCGGCGCATGGCGCGAAACCCAAGACCGGCTCCGTGAGCTCGGCTTGCCGGCCCGGGATTCGCTATCGGCGCTCGACACCGCCGAGGAACTCGACCTGATCGATCTTCGTCAGGTCGGCGACCCCATCGTCACGTTGGCGCCCACCCTCGACACGGCGCTCTACGCGCCGCATTCCACCACCGACACCGAGGCCGACGAAGCCTGGGTGTCGGCCGCTGCGGCCATCAAGTTGGCTCGCCAGGCTTCTGGCCCGACCCAACGGATCAAGGCCGCGCTCGATCCCCGAGCGGTGGCCAGACGCTGAACCGAAGCTGGGTCAGAGCAGCCCCTCCTCGGTGAGAACCTTGCGAGCAACGCGGAAACACTCCAGCGATTGGGGGACACCGCAGTAGATGGCAACGACGTGGATGATGGCCCGGATCTCCTCCATCGTGACGCCATTGGTGATGGCGCCTCGACAATGCAGCTCCCACTCGGTCATCTTGCCGAGAGCCCCGATCATGGCGAGGTTCATCATGGAACGAGTCTTGACGTCGATCGTTTCGTCACCCCAACCAAACCCCCAGGCCCATGCGGTCATCGCCTCCTGGAACGGCAGTGTGAACTCGTCCGCCGCGGCCAGGTTCTTCTCGACATACTCCGCACCCAACGTCGCTTTGCGCTTGGCCAGACCCTTGTCGAACATCTCGGCATCCATTGGTTCTCCTGTTTGTCGATTCCGGTTGTTGCGGGTGGTTGCTACATCCGATGGTTGCGTCTGTCCACTCGGGGCGGGTCACCCCGACAGGAGCAACGCCACCACCACGGCAGCCACGACCAAGATCAACGCCACCACGGCCAGCACCAGTTTGGGATCGACACCGACCGACTCGGTACTCGACGACGACGTCGCTGGATCGGGCATCTCGGGTGGGGGCGTCACTGGCTGGGAGATCCGGACTCGATGCCCGGACTCGGCCTGGACTCCGAGCAACTCACTGGCTTCGGTTGGGACCACCGGAGCGGCCGACTCCGCGTGACGCAAGCGAGCCGTCGCCAACTCGGTCGATGGCACAGCGGTCGATGGCACAGCGGTCGATGGCACAGCGGTCGATGGCAGAGGACGTGACGTGGGTCGAATCGGTGGCGTGACGTCGGTCGACGGTGACGGCGTCTCCGCTTGTTGAGTCTGCGGTCGGGCAGCCATGGGGGGCGTCTCGGGTGATGTGGTGACCTCGGGTGCGGCGGCACTCGTCCCGTAGAGGGCGGCCCCCAACGCCACCGTGTTCTTCGGATCGGTGTCGACAGCCAACGGACGGCCGAATCGCTGGGCCAACAGCGCTCCCACCAGAGGGATGCGGCTGGAACCACCGACCAACAGGATGCGGTCGAGTTGGTCCTCGCTGATACCCGCCGACTGCATCGCACCTTCGAACGCAGCCAGGGTCTCCTGAAGCCGAGCCCGGATTCGGCTCTCGAACTCTGCTCGGTTGATCCGAACCGTTGTGCTGACACCGGGAAAGACGACCCGGACATCGGCCACGGTGTCCTCGGAGAGCACCCGCTTGGCGTCGATGCAGCCGGCGTTCAAGGCGTAGGCCGCCGTCACCGCCTCGTCGGTCTGCTCGATGTCGGTCAGATCGGCGGCATCCAGAACGAAGGAGCGAATGGCATCGTCGAAGTCGACGCCACCCAGACGTTCCACCCCGGACGGCTGACCGACGACTTCGAAGCCCGTCGCGGTACGACGCATCACCACGGCATCGAAGGTGCCGCCGCCAAGGTCGTAGACCCCGAGCATCCTGCCTGGCTCGATTCGTTCCGACTGTACGTAGTGGATGGCAGCAGCTTCGGGTTCGGAGATGAGCAACGTCCGGGAGACTCCCGCCATCGTCGCAGCCTGTTGCAGGATCTCGCGTCGATAGGGACCCCAGTTGGCCGGATAGGTGAGCACGACCGTGCTGGGCCGAGAACCAACGCGTTCGGTGGCGCGACCGACCACCCATTCGAGCAGCCGAGTGGCCAGCACCTGGGGAGCGAACGGTGTCCCGGACAACTGGATGGGAATGTCATCGCCGAGGCGGCGCTTGAAGTACCGGGCGACTCGGACGGGGTCGGCACTGGATCGCAGCTCGGCGGCCTCACCGGCGAGGAACGTGCCGTCCTCGCGAAGGAAGAGAACGCTGGGGACTGCGTAGCCGTCGGCACCGAGCGCCAACATCGCGGGAACGCCGCCCGGTTCGCAGACCGCCGCGGCCGTGAACGTCGTGCCGAGGTCGACTCCCAAGACGTAATCCACCTGAGGCTCCTCTCGTTCTGACGAACTTCTTCCAGCCGCCGAGGAACGGGCCTGCCCCGGGTCGGCCGCTTGCACCCTGATCTCGATTTCTCCAGCCCCGTCGTTCTAGCAGGGTCGACCTGGAATCGCATCGCTTCCCCCTACGCTCGTCGTCGTGACGCTCGAGCACAACACCTTGGTGATCGACTGGGCCGGAACCCTCACGGTGCCGATGCACGAACTGTTCGCGACCGCGGCCCACCAGCTCGGCTACGGCGATGACGACATCGCCGTCGCCTTCGCCGGGCTGGCCGAGTACCTGCTGGCCGACGACTCGCCGGTCCATCGGGCCGAACGGGGTGAGATCGACGACGACGACCTCCGCGATTTCATCGACAGCAAAGCGCCAGGCGTCGGCCGAATCTTCGACCCGACAGGTCCGTCCTTCCTGCACGGTGCCGACCGACCCGAGATGACGGCCCTGTTGGAAGACTTGATCGAGGCCGACGTCACCGTGATCCTGGCTACCAACAACTTCCGATCGGCCCAGGAAGTACTGGCAACCCGGTACCTGGAGTCCGGGTTGGTCTCGGCCCTGGTCAACTCGGCTCTGGTCGGTGTCCGCAAGCCCGATCCGGCGTTCTACCTGCTCTGCCTCGAAGCCGCTGGAGTCCCGGCCGCCGAGGTCGTCTTCCTCGACGATCAGGAACGCAATCTGGTCCCGGCTCGCGAGCTCGGCATGCACACCGAGCTCGTCGGCACCGACGCAACCGCTGCGGTGGCCGCAGCTCGCCGCTTGTTGCTCGGCTCGCCGTGACCGTTCGGTCGAGCGGTTTCGAGTCGGCGG